>NZ_JAUBTL010000036.1:0-74918 GCF_036702475.1 Microcoleus sp. D2_18a_B4 | reverse complement strand
CCCGTCCTTTTTGGACGGGCGGGACGCCCATCCCACTATCAAGAGTGGAAGTTATTTAATTCTCATTCCTTACGCTGTTGTGGGGAGTATGGGTTGGGCCGGAGATCCCGCCATCAAGCTTAAATTTAAAGGGAAAATAGCTTATGGGGTCACAACCCAGAATATTTTTGGCCTAAACTGGGTTTTTTGCATAATTTCTCCACAAAAAAGGGAGAAAAGCCGTTTTCTTTTCCCCCAAGTTTTCCTTCTGCCTCAAGCGCGAGCTCAAAACTATTCCAAATTCGAGTCGGGGTAGTGATTGCGAATTTGTTCGGCTTCGGGACAATCGTCAGAAACTAGGGGTTCGCAGTTAGTTCGGGATACCGAAGCCAACTTCTGGGACACAGATCCAATACTTTCGAGACGCACCATTTCTTCCCATGAGCTGATTTCGTCTTCTTCGTCGGTTTCGTAGCGCAGCGTGACTAGATCCCCTTCAATATCTAGGATACGAGCGCGCTCTATCCAACGTTGCTGATCTCGAAGAAAAATAGAAACCTCACGACCATCACAACAGAGTTGATAGATTTTGCGCTGTAGCATTTGTCAGTTCTCCTGCGCAGTGTAACTTGCTTAAAATATGGTCTGTTTACCGTAACGTACTTTGGGTTTTACATCGGAAGGCACAGCCGTATGGACTGGCCAGTTTCACGTTTTCCGCAACTTTTGTACCGATGGGAGTTACCAAATTTGATTTTACCACCAAATCTATCGAGTACGCCATTTATCCAATTACAGGTTTTCCAGTCAGTGGCATCCCTCGTGAGAGGCATTTGCCAGCATAGATCCGAGCATGAGGACTTGACGACGGCACCCGATTAACAGCGACAATAACAACAGACTCTGCCTCAAAAATCTCGCTCTCTTTTGCCTCAAGTCCCCCAGAAACAAGAGTGTTTCGACGTTTGTTCGATCGCCCACTAACGCCGTCAAGGCTCAATCTCAAATCTCAAATCTCGAAGCGAAAGCTCTAAAGCCACACTCAAACAGCGACAATAAAAACAGACTCTGCCTCAGATATCTCGCTCTCTTATGCCTCAATTCCCCCAGAAACCTCTTGTTTGGAGGTTATTTCTAGCCCCCAGTACCCACTCTTTCCTCAATCTAAAATCTAAAATCTAAAATTTAAAATCGATTGTTCGATCGCCCGCTAACGCCGTCAAGGCTCAATCTCATATCTCAAATCTCGAAACGAAAGCTCTAAAGCGACACTCAAACAGCGACAATAAAAACAGACTCTGCCTCAGATATCTCGCTCTCTTATGCCTCAACTCCCCCAGAAACCTCTTGTTTGGAGGTTAGTTCTAGCCCCCAGTACCCCCTATGAACTCAATCTAAAATCTAAAATCTAAAATCTAAAATCAACAGACCGGAGTGTGATAAAAATCACTGACAGCAGGCAGCCCCTAAATGTAGAAAATGGTGGCGGCCAACAACTAGCTTCAAAACGGGCAGCGGAACCTGTGGCGGTTAAGCTAAAAGAATTGCGGTTCCGTTCAAAACAAATTGGAGTCATCGCTCGTGCGTATTAAGGAGGCTAATTGATGGTGTACGCAGAAAATTGGTCGCAGCCGTCTATCTTGGAGCT
The DNA here is from genome assembly GCF_036702475.1 of Microcoleus sp. D2_18a_B4. NCBI lineage: Bacteria > Bacillati > Cyanobacteriota > Cyanophyceae > Oscillatoriales > Microcoleaceae > Microcoleus > Microcoleus sp. D2_18a_B4. The sequence goes on along the minus strand of NZ_JAUBTL010000036.1, from coordinate 73,291 downwards.
AGCGCGATCGGGCAACTTTCAAGCCCTGAATTACTGGATTGACAGCTTGCTGCGCCCCGAAGGGATTTATGCCCGCGTCGAACAGGCTCAGGCCGGCTGCGTCCAAATCCTCGTAGAATTCCAGCGCGAATTTGCGCCAGATACTACCTTACTGGGGAGCACTATCCGGGAAGGCTTAGTCAAATTTATTTGCCACCAACTCTGGAGACTCAACTCGCCAGCAGTAGAAGGAGTGCGAATTCACGCGCGCTTGGCTGGGGATGCAGACATTCTCTGGAAACAGTCAGTGCGAATTGTGACTCCGGCAAACCGCCAGCGGCGGCGTTACCGTTCCCTACCGGTTGTCGATTGGGTTAAATTTAAAACGTATCGTTCTCTGCTGCTAGTGGGATCGGCACTTGCCTCATTTATTTTAGGGTGTTGGGTCAGCTACCACGAGGCTGTGACCCTGCAGTTAGGATCTCGAGTATCCGGCTACCAGCAAACTGCTGGAATTTCGGGGCCGCCTCCAAAACGTGCGGATACGGTGCAAGCGGCCTTAGAAGTGGTACCAGTAGTACAGCAAAAGCAAGTTGCTAATCCTTACGACCCAACAGTAACGCTGATGTTCGGAGGAAATGTGAATCTATCGGATGCGCTCGGAGCATCTGCTGCCAACGATCACCAATGGGCTTTCGCCAATATGGACGAGTACCGGCAAGCAGATGTGGCGATGGTTAACCTAGAAAACTCCCTGACTCGCTCTACATTGGGCTCTGGCAAAAAACAATTAAATTTTAAAGCCGATCCAGAATCGGTGAAAGTATTAACAGCCGGAGGAGTGGATATTGTCAATCTGGCAAATAGCCGCGCTATGGATTACGAGGAACCGGGGCTGGTGGAGACTATGAATACTCTAGATAATAGTGGGATTCAACACCTGGGAGCCGGCAGAGATATTAAAGAAGCGAGGCGTCCAGATATTATTGAAGTTAAGGGTCAGCGGATTGCCTACCTCGGTTATTACGATGCTGAGCTTAACGTCGCCGACCAAGGGAAAGCGGGCACTAATCCCCGTCGCAACAATCGCGTGGCCGAGGATATTCGAGCTCTTAGGGGTCAGGTAGACTGGATTATTGTTAATTACCACTGGGGAGTCGAATTGGCAGATTATCCGGGGGACTGGCAGATTGATTTGGCTCGGTTCACGATCGACCAAGGAGCTGATTTGGTAGTGGGACACCATCCCCAGGTACTGCAAGGTGCAGAAATTTACAAGGGTCGCCCGATAGTTTACTCGCTGGGTAATTTTATATTCGGCCCGAATGCTCGCAGGGATTACGATACCGCCGTCCTGAAAGTATCGCTCAAAGACAGGAATATGAAGGTAGAGTTTCTGCCTGTGGAGGTGAAAAAGTTTCAGCCGAAGGTGGTGAAGGGAGCCGCAGCAGATCGCATCCTCAAACGCGTCGAGCAAATTTCTAGTATTTTCGATCGACCGATGCCATCTTCTGTAGTTCTCGATTCCCTAGTCCAGCCAGGATCGGCATCAAAAACTCCAAATTCGACCTTGCCAGGAGCAGCCAAGAGCGGTACATACCAGCGCGGGCGAGGTTCCGGGGGAACTTCCGGTGAAAGCAATCAGCAAGGCCCCGGACAACCCAAACCTACTTTGATTTTGCCGACTTTGCCGGCTGCGCCCCAACAGCCGGACAACTCCTCATTTTTCCCGAACGGGACGGGGCCTGCAATTGAATCAAACCCACCTCCGAATCAAAATTTGCCACCGCGCATCTACCCCACTCAACCTCAAAATCCCAGCCGGGAACCAGATCCGTTTACAAAAGAGCCATTCATCAAAGAACCGTTTATTTCGCCCCCTTCTCCCAGTCAAGGAGCAGTGCCGAGTCCCCAAAGCTATCTTCCCCCCAGTCGGGCTGTATCTTTTGAAGTCGCACTCAAAGGGCAGCCGACCTCAGCGATCGTTCCAGCTACCCGCAGCAACCGCTCCAAGCAGCGGATCGCCCTGCCTCCTATAGGTGGGAGCATTGGTTAGCCGGTGGGGGCCGGAGCGAGGCAGCAGGGGGAGGATAGGGGCGGTAATGGGTGAACATCAACTTACTAGCGACCAATTATTAACGATCGATTTACTGACAACCCATGATCAATGACCTACTACCGATGACAAATGTGTTTGCGATCGCGCTCAAGCAAAAGCAGTACAAAACCTATATCCTCTCCGACGAAACCGCTAACTCTACTCTAGAAGTTGTGCCGGAACGGGGCGGTATTGCCACTAGCTGGCTGGTTGAAGGCAAAGAAATCTTCTACTTGGACGCGGAACGGTTCGCCAATCCCGATCTAACTGTACGTGGCGGGATTCCCATCCTGTTTCCCATCTGCAGCAATCTCCCGGAGAATACTTACACGCACAAGGGAGTGCAGCGTAAGCTCAAACAGCACGGCTTTGCTCGCGACTTGCCTTGGAAAATAGGCGAACAAGTTACGGAGGGTTGCGCCGCTCTGACGCTGATTCTCGATAGCTGCGACAAGACGCTGGCTGTTTATCCCTTTGATTTCCAACTAGCCTTCACTTATCAGATTAAAGGCAATTCTTTGGAAATTTTTCAGCGATACACCAATCTGTCTGCCGAACCCATGCCGTTTTCTAGTGGTTTGCACCCCTACTTTTTGGCGACGGACAAATCTAAGCTCCGCTTTGAGATTCCGGGGATGCAGTACAGAGATCAGAACACCCACCAAAAGGGTTACTTCACTGGGGTTTTTGACCCGACGCTGGATGAAATTGATGTTTCCTTTGACGAGCTCACTGGCCTTGCTGCTACTGTTACTGACGCGGCGAGCGGCTTGCGGCTGACCGTCAGTTACAACTCCAGCTATGGGAAGTTGGTTTTCTGGATGGTGAAGGGCAAGGATTTTTACTGTTTGGAACCTTGGACTGCTCCTCGAAATGCCCTCAACACTGGCGAACACTTGATTTATTTGCCCCCCGGCGCGACTTGCGAGATGCTGGTTCGCATGACTGCAAATTTTATTTAAAAAACGCTTGCTATTTCAAATGAGGGGTGCTACTATTAGAAATTGTGTGCGGTAACAATGTTTTCGCGGGTCGCTAGCTCAGCGGTAGAGCATTCGGCTTTTAACCGATTGGTCTCGGGTTCAAATCCCGGGCGACCCATAAAAATTTGTGAGTTAAAAATTTTGAGTTTTGAGTGGAATGCTTGGAACTCAAAATTTTGTTTGTTGAACTTTTTAGTAAATCTGGAAAGATAGTGCGCGATCGGTGGCAAATTGTCTTAAGATTATCGTAAGAATTGAGCTTGTCCAAAATTCACTGCCCAAAAATCACAAATAATTAGGAGGAATATCTATGGCGCTTGTACCTATGCGATTGCTGCTCGACCACGCGGCTGAAAATGGTTACGGCCTACCGGCTTACAACGTCAACAACATGGAGCAAATCCAAGCGATCATGCGCGCTGCTGACGAAACCAACAGCCCTGTGATTCTGCAAGCTTCTCGCGGCGCTCGCTCCTACGCTGGCGAAAATTTCCTGCGCCACTTGATTTTGGCAGCAGTTGAAACCTATCCTCACATTCCCATTTCCATGCACCAAGACCACGGCAATGCCCCCGGCACTTGCTATTCTGCCATGCGCCAAGGTTTTACCAGCGTGATGATGGACGGTTCTCTGGAAGCGGATGCTAAGACTCCCGCTAGCTACGAGTACAACGTTCAAGTTACTCGCGATGTGGTGAATGTTGCTCATTCGATCGGCGTTAGCGTTGAAGGCGAACTGGGTTGCTTGGGTTCTCTGGAAACAGGGATGGGCGAAGCAGAAGACGGCCACGGTTTTGAAGGTGCGCTTTCTCACGATCAGTTGCTGACAGATCCTGAACAAGCTGTGGATTTCGTTGAGCAAACCGGCGTTGATGCTCTAGCAGTCGCGATCGGCACTTCTCACGGCGCTTACAAGTTCACTCGCAAGCCGACTGGCGAAATTTTGGCAATCAGCCGCATTGAAGAAATTCACCGCCGCTTGCCGAATACTCACTTGGTAATGCACGGTTCTTCTTCTGTGCCCCAAGAATTGCTGGAAATCATCAACAGCAACGGCGGCAAAATCCGCGAAACCTACGGCGTACCTGTGGAAGAAATCCAAAAGGGTATCAAGTGCGGCGTTCGCAAGATCAATATCGATACTGACAACCGTTTGGCGATTACCGCTGCGGTACGCGAAGCTTTGTTTGCCAAGCCCGACGAGTTTGACCCCCGCCACTTCTTGAAGCCGTCGATCAAGTATATGCAGAAGGTTTGTAGCGATCGCTATAATTCTTTCGGTTGCGCCGGTCACGGTACAAAGATTAAGCAAGTATCTTTGGACGATTTTGCAGCTAAGTATGCTAAGGGCGAATTGAGCTCTTCTGCTAAAAAGACTGTGGCTGTTTAAGAATTTTAGGTTTTAGATTTTAGATTTGTCTGAAGTCTAAAGTTAGGATTGCCGGGTAGCTTTGAAGTTGCCCGGTTTTTGTTTGTGCGATTTTATGTATAGCAGAAGTTGATTATTCCCTCGATCGATCAGCGGTTGAAACCGATCCTACACAAACTTTCGTCCCTCTCTCAGAGACTAAAGAATCAACGGGGTATTACGGTGACAACGCAGGGCGCACAACGCGAATCAGTTTACCTTCCAAAGGTTCTGCTGCGACGATCGCAGTGTGGATTCGGTTAGCCAGCGCTTCCCAATTGCGATCGTTCGTACAGGCGATAATGCCAGCATGAAGGGGCTGTATGCGGTGCAGCCGAAAGAAATCTTTACGGTTTTCGGTAATGACGACCGGTTTTTCGCTACTAGCAAAAGCTAAAACATCCGGGTCAGGAATTTTCTGATTCGCTCTGCCTGCTTCTTGGACAGTCAAAACATCGTGTCCTAAAGCTCTCAGTAATTCTACAACAGGATAGGGGTATTGCTCATCGGCATAAGGACGTGCCATCGGCTACAAATCTTCGTCCATCACTCCATCGTTTTCCCGAATTTCTGTTTCAATTTCATCGGGAAAGGCTTCAGCATAGGCCCAAGCGTTAGCAATATCAGTAGCAGATAGCAATCGATAGCTTGTGAGTAAGTCTGCTTCGCTATAGCCAAGGCGACGAGCTTCTACAAGTCCCCAAACGGTGATGCGAGTTCCAGCAATGCAGGCACTCCCGCCACAAACATCAGGCGTTTTTTCAATACCGCGCCAAGGAGTGATTTTACCTTGAGATAGGAGTTGAACGACTTGAGCTTTTTCGTCGTCAGAGAGTGCCAGCAGTTGAGGCTCTAATTCTTTTAGCGTCATGGCAAACAATGGAATTGCTACTACCAATTATTCTATCGAACCGATCGCCCCATTTACCCGATCGCCCATTGCCACTTCTCGTAATTTGGGTGAAGGGCGAGAATGCAAGCAATGGTTGTATAAATTACACTGCACGGGCGATCGCATATTGCCTCAGTACAGGTGAAATCGTGTAAAAATTTGCTTGTTGTTCAATCAAGCAGCGCCGCGATAGAGATTGCAGCGCATTTGGTAAATCTGAAGCCGGAATTATGTCATTTTCTAGCAATTTTGCCCGATCGATCGGCTGGCTTTCTTTCGCTAACAAGGAGATTATTTGTTTTTCTAGTTCGGATAGGCGATCGAACTGTTGCTGTAAAACATCTTTCAAATCTTCCGGCAACAATATCGTATCATTTGGTAATAACTCTGTCACGCCTCCTCCCAAGTCTTGAATCAGATTCGCCACGCTTTTTAACCATAGGGGGTTGCCTTGGTAGCGATGAATGAGTGCTTCACTGTTGTCGCTTTCTTCTAACCCATAATCTCTGAGTATTTCCCGTCCGGCGGCGATGTCTAAACCTTGGAGTTGTAAGGTGCGAATAGAAGTATTTTGGCTTTTAACTTGAGTCACTTCTCTCGGTTGTTCCCAACCGATTAACATACAGCAGCTTTGATGGGATAATTTTTCTATTTGTTTGAATAAGGTGCGATATTCTTGGGATTCTGGTTTATATTTTCCTGCAAATTCGCCGCTACAGAAAAGGTGGTGAACGTCATCTAAGACTATTAAACAGCGATGGTTTTGTAAATACTTAATCAGCGGTAAGGGTTTCTGGTTTGTTGGGGATGAATCTTGTTTTTCGGAATGGGAAAAAAGCTGTATTAGGTTAGATTTAAATTTTTCTAGGGTGGGGAATTCGTCTAGTGTGTACCAAACTGCGTACTCAAACTCGTCTTTAATTTGTTGTACGAGTTGTACTGCTAGGGATGTTTTGCCGATACCGCTGATGCCGGTGAGGGTGATGAGGCGGCAGTGTTGTTGTAGAATCCAGGTGGTGAGGGTTTGGAGTTCGGGCGTGCGCGAGTAGAAATCGCCCACCTCTGGCATTTCGCTTAAATCTTGATGTAGAGTTTTAGTTTGTTGTGGGTTAGATGTTTCCTGATTTGGTGGGTTTGAGTTTGGGATATTTGGCGGGTGTCTAGCTTCTCCACAGATGTTAACGCTGTTAATTTGCACCGATTCTTCTTGTGCAACGTTTGAATATATTGAAACTTCCAACCTCTCCATTGCCGATCTAAAATTTGTTTTATTAACATCTTCTCCCAACTCTTCTGAAAGTATCTGCCATAATTCCGATCCGATTTCCCTGATGCGACTTTCCGAACAGTCAAAATCTTTCGCTATTTCTTTGTATTTCTCGCGTTGTATAGTTCCCCGCAGTACCGCTGCTTGTAAATCGTCAAGGTGCTGACCTGTTTTCTCGAAAACTATGCGATCGGCGACATTTAACATTTCTTTAAGATTCATCTGGCAGGGAGATGCGAGAGTTTTGTGTATTGTAGCTTAGATTTCCGGCTTTTTAGTACATTTTCGTACAAAACTAGATAAGACAAAATGAAAGCAGGAGAAAATTGTCTGCAAAATAGAACATTTTTTGACTAGACAAAGTTTTAATTTATAAGGATAATTAGGAGAACTACAAAGCATAAATAAAGGTGTTTACCATGACAAGCTATGAGAGCGTAGCTAAGGCAGAACTCTTGTACTACCAAGGAAATGTAAATGCAAGAATGGGAAGGTTTCAGGATGCTTTATACCTCTACGATCAAGCTATAGCAGTCGATGGTAATAAGCCAATGTATTACAACAATCGTGCTGGCACTCTCAAGAGGTTAGGAAGATTGCAGGATGCAATCAAGCAATATGAAGAAATTATCCAGAAGTTTCCTGACTATGGAAAAGCTTTCCTTTCTATAGGCAGCACTAGCATTGAGACTGGTGACTATCAAGGAGCTATTTCTAGCTATCGTCGTTTTCTTTCTGCATACGAGAAGGGACAGTTCACCTTTAATCCGATAGTGGGAGGAATCAATCATAGTGTGTACGGTGATGACTTACTAGAAACTGCACTGCTTACATCAATCAATTACCTTTCTGAAGAACAACAAAGGCTTGCAATTCAAGCTTTTCAGGAAGCACATAACTGAATCGAGTTGACTGAAAGCTGTCTATCTCAAAAATACTGAAAGTGGTAATTATGTGTCAACCAATTAGTGAAATTTCTTACAGGCTGTGGTTACTTACAAACCTTGAAAATGAAGGAAAAGGAGGCGAACTTCTAGTCGATTCCTATACTTTTGATCCCAATTTATCTCAAGGAGATGTCGTTCATATCGAGAAATGGAGGGTAGGAGTTAGAACAGATGATACATTACAAAACCAATCTTTCTCTTTTGAAGCAAGAGTTATGGAAATAAAAAAGGAGGTTGTGCGGAATCACAGCTTCGTTGTTAATATCATTTTGGAGTCACATAATAGAGAAACCATATCTCAACTAAGAGAAGCCCTGAGAGATAACAATCCAGAGCAATTTCCACAAGGAGTCTAGCACGATCGCCCACCAAGCATATTCTATTAACCCTCGTGTTACCCAACCTCTTTTTCCACTCACACTCTGAGCGATTTCCACCATTTCAAAGGGCTATGGTTGCACTCTAGGCGTGAAGCGTAGCTATCCCATAGGGAATCGCCCCAGCAAAAGAAAGGCAGATCGCCATTAAAACACGAGTTTAAAGGCTAAAATAAATGTATGTAATCTTAAACAAGCGATATGCCTCTCAGCGAGCTTTTAGCCAGCGTCGATCAATTATCTCATCAAGATAAACTGCGACTCATTCACTTTCTCCTACTTGCAGTTGCCAAGGAACAAGGATGCAGCCTAGAATTGGCTGAAGATACTAATTCAGAAAATATACTTTTGAATCAACTAGCATCAACGAGTGCAGTTGTATGGTCTCCACAGGCCGATCGAGAATCAGTTCAAGCATTATCAGAACTTCTACTTGCCGCCCAAGAATCAGCTCATGCTTAATAGTCAGCGATTTCCATTTATAGAGCGAATTGATAGCCTAGGGCGATCGAGTATCATGCCATATTTGCCAATCACTCTCTCCAACGGCAGCAACTCCGTAGAAGTGATGGCATTGTTGGATACGGGTGCAAGTGTCAACGTTTTGCCTTATCAGATTGGTCTACAACTAGGGGCAACATGGGAACAGCAAACCGTTCCTATTCAATTGAGTGGGAATTTGGCTCACAGTGAGGCGCGGGGATTGGTGCTTTCGGCTACAGTTGCTCAGTTTTCGTCGCTCTTGCTGGCATTCGCTTGGACTCGATCGACAGATGCACCTGTAATCCTTGGACACCTCAACTTTTTCTCGGAGTTTAATGTCTGTTTTTTTCGTCACGAGTTAGCTTTTGAGCTTTACCCAAGAGAAAAATGAATTGTTTAAGCAATATGCGATCGCCCTTTCTTGTTTCTGATGAGATATCGCCTAAAATGAAAGGGCGATCGCCCTTTGTTTTTTCTGATGAGCGATCGCCCCATCACGCATCAAGAGCGATCGATGTCTGCAACCAAAAGCATCAACGTTAGTTTTAACTCACTGCAAATTCTGTGAACTGACGCATATAAGGTGGATGAAACCCAACCACAATGTCCGACTTCGGCACACCTATATTAACCAGCTCTTGCCCTAAATCGATTTCTGTTCCATTCTGCTGAATCCAGATTTTGTCATCCTTAATATCGAGATGTATAGGACAACCGTAAACTCGCTGTTTGTTATCCCAACCCACTCGAACAACTTGATAATGATTGTGTTCTGTGTCAAAAACAACTTGCACATCCACTTCTCCATAAGAAGGCTTGTAGGCAGCATATTTCGTGAGAATTTGTTTGATACAATCCCGATACTTTTCTATTTTTTCCATAAAACTATTACCTCTTCTTCTACGTCATAAACCAATAATTTTAACTGGTAATCTTCCACAACAGCGGTTGTAAATTCTCGCTTGAAGAAATCGTTATACGCCGTCAAAGGAATTGCCAAAAATAGCTGACGTTGGGGGTCTTTAAACTTGAGTGCTATACGGTAGTTGATAAATTGTCCAACCGCTAAATGAAAATCTGTTATCGGTGAAGTATTCAAAAAGCTCTTGATTTATACAGCAATTTTCTCGCCCTGCCGTTGGGCTGCCAGCAGACGTTCCGCCCCCAGATCGATTAACATATCAACTCCACCCACACTGATGGAAAGTGGGTCATCTGTAATCTGCCAACCGTCCTTTTGCAACGCAATCTTCACAACATCATGAAATTTATCCTTTGCTGACATAAAGCCCTGATGACAAACAATTATAATTATAGTGGCATTAATTGAGATGTGTGAGTGCAGTTCAAATTGTTGACTCACCAAATCAAACCTCGCGTGCGAGATCCCTCTCGTAAGGTTTGTCCAAGAGAGTGCGATCGCCCTTCACAGCAAATACTAAACAGTGCGATGATTGTACAGAGTGCGATGCTTGAGTTAAACAAAAGATCGATCGCCCTATGGACAAAGATTTCTGCTAAAGTATAGCGCGTACTTAAATCAAACAGCCTACACTTGTGGAAAGAATTCCACACGAGCCCTTAGTAGTTCGTGGGGGTCGTAATCGCAAGCGAAGATATTAAACGCAGCACGGCAACTTACCCCAGCGGCATCACGGGAATTTCTGTAGAATGTGCAGTAGGATTATCTGTAGCAGAGTTAGCAGAGACAATCCCTCATGGACAAGTTGGTGTGACCACAGTGGGTGAGGTTCGATCGTCCGATGGAGATGTCATCCGTACTTCTGGCCGAAGTCCAAATCATGCAACATTAACTGGCTTAACACCAGAACAAGCAAGTCTGCTGCTGACACCAACGATTCCTAATCCATCACAACAATCATCCTGAGTAAAGTAAAAATATGAAATATCCCAGAATCTTTGCAGACTTTCATAATGCGGATGAACAAGGTCGCCTTCGCCTAAATTGCGTTGGTACGATTGAAGATTTGAGTCGCCAAAATATTAAGTTGGAAGATGGCAAATTTTTAGCATTGTATAACGAAGAGTTAGAAGTCGATGGCGTAGTGCAATATTCAGAAGAGGAAAGTCTTTGGGTTGCAGTAATTGATTGGAAGCAAATTAGGCAGGTAGAGGATATGCTTGTTCAAGCAACAGTCTAGTGCGATCGCTAGCTAAATGCGGGTATCAAGTAAAAGTTTCATTCCAAAACTTCCCACAGTTCAGCGACAGGAGCAATTAAATCTCCTAATATTTCACCGCTTCCTTTCATTGCACCAAAGGTGGGGCGTTGAGCTTGGGTGGTCGCAGGATAAATAATCACTAATGCTTTTCCTTCATGGATGACGGTTAGAGGGGTTTTGGTACGTTCGACCTCTATAAGTAGAGTCTGGAGGGTTTGAGGTAATTCAGTCGTGGTAATTTGTGCCATTTGTTGACCTTTCACAATCTTATTCTATTTCTACTATGATAATGCGAGGATTAGACGGAAAGCGATGCTTGAGTGAAAAAAAAACGCTCGCCCCTCACACCAAATACCAAACACTGCGATGATTCTACGGAGTGCGATCGCACATAATCATCATCCCTAATTTGCGATCGACCTCCCGCATCAATTCTCAACAAAGCATCAGGCTGAAATTCGTTATCTGCGTCCAAGCGCACAGTAGCATTTTCGCCCAATTCCACCCCAGCCAACGTATAATTTGATTGTGTGGTTCGCCGTGACTTCTGAATCTTACCGATGATGCCACATAAAATATTTTTTTAATCTATTCAGTTAGCCATAAAAATTCAAGTAAACATAGCATCACGGGAGCGAGTTTTGTCGCATTAAACTCGCTCCTAAGCTGTTCTGCATTTAAACTACACAGTCAAAATTTGATAAAGTTCTTGTGGGGTGGGCGTCTCGCCCGCACAAAAAATGCAATTTAGATGTAGAACAGCTTAATATCAAATTTTAACTAAATCCGCCCCTTAAACCTTCTGCTTCTTCCTTCGCGTCCTTCGCGTCTTCGCGGTTCATTTCTAACGCAAATATTCAATCCAAGCCGGCAAAACCTCCGGCGAACCGTACCACTTCCCCGGAGAACGAGGCGAATGCCAAACCCCCTCCAACACCAGATTTTCTGCCCCATCCAAAACAGCAGCTTCCACCGGCGTAATTCCATCTCCCCAAGTTTCGCCCTTCCCCACAGTCAATTCGTAACTTTTATAAGCCAGCCAAGTCCCAAAACCGCGCTTGCCAAAAACAGCCTTCCCAGCAGCGCACACGTAGCGCACCTGCGGGTGAAAAGCCCCCGGATAGTGAATTTTCACAAAATCTAGATTTTTGCGCGTCCAGCGCTCTTGAGAGACGTGCGGCGTGCCTAAAGTGATTAAAGTATTCACATAAGGGTGAGCTTCCCACAAACCCGCATCCTCAAGCACGTCGCCGTGAATCGTGTAAGGCTTTTCGCCCAAATAGATGCGAGAAATCCAGCCGCCGGCGGAATGACCGACGAGATTGATCTGCGGAACGCCGTATTGCTGTAACATTTGTTTGACTGTGCGATCGAGCTGTCGCAAAATTGGCACCATCGACCGCCCGCCAAAAGTCGGCAACCAATCTCCCTTGCCCAGAGGCACTGTTACTGTTGGAAAACCTCGATCGACCAGAGACTTTTCTAATTCCCGATAGTCGGAAGCAGCAGCAAAATATCCTGGTAAAATCACGGTTGGTAATGGCATTGTCAATTTTAGATTTTAGATTTTAGATTTTAGATTTTGCGGTCGGAGTGCTACGATCTGTTTTTCAAGTTAAAAGACACTTGCCGAAGCATCCTTTGGATTGCTAACATCTGCCACTCGTTTAACCTTTTGCTTAGGGAATATCTACTTCTATGGCTCGCGAGCCGATTCAAACATGGTATTTTACCCTAGTTGTCGTTCACTTAGAAGACCGTTTTCTACTGGTACAAGAGCGCAAGTACGAGCAGCAGTGGTATCTCCCAGCAGGGCGAGTGGAAAAAGGGGAGACTTTGCTCGAAGCTGCTATGCGTAATACCCTTGAGGAAGCGGGCATTTCCATCATCGTTGAGGGAATTCTCCGGGTAGAGCACACAGTGATGCCTAGGGGCAATGTGCGCCTCCGAGTCATTTTTGTGGCTCGTCCACAAGATAAGACGCCGCCCAAGAGTAAGCCGGATGAGCATACTTTGTGCGCTGGCTGGTATTCTCTCAAGGAATTAGACCAGTTGTCCTTGCGGGGAGAGGAAGTTCGGGAAATGTTTCAATATATGGCAAGCGGCGCTCCAATTTATCCCATCGACTTGCTCACCATCGAGGGAGCTCCTTTTAAAAATTACCGCTATCGCTGGTGAATCCATCGATTTTGGATTTGGGATTTGGGATTTTGGATTGAATAATTACTTCCACGGATGAATCCGGTTGTGTAACCGAATTGGAAACAGGGGTCGATCCGTTTGCTCGATCGTGTTTAATGAATTAGTGGCGATCCAGATCCCGGAAAAAGAAGGTATAGCAGCGGTGCAGTCTGTTTTTTGCTCGCCCCAGTCCGACCCGCCTGACGCCCCGCTCACCATTCTCAACAATACCTGAGAAACCGCGTATAGGATTCGGTCAAAGGCAGTAGGCAAGAAAAACAATGGTTTGAGCAATTAACAACGTCCTCACCCTATTGGCGGTTGCTATAACAGCGTTGAACCAGCAAAAAAACCCGGTTTCTAGGCTTGAGTGCTTGATGTGAGGGTCGCGAAATCTCAATAAAAGTCGATCGGGCAATTTCGATACCGACCGTGCTAAAATTATACCTTTGAATTCCCCAACCTCTCCTCATTAAAACGAATTCACACTCAATCACAACCACAACAATATAAATTACCAATCCCCCAATCCCCCAATCTAAAATCTAAAATCTAACCATCTCCAAATCCCCCAATCTAAAATCTAAAATCTAAAATCTAAAATCTAAAATTTAAATGACTGACTCTTCCTCCCTAGCAAACACCCTTTCCGAACCGCTGCGCCAGCCTTTTTGGTGGGCAGCCCTAGCTTCTGTGGGCCTGCACGGAGTCCTCGGAGCAACCGCCCCGACGCTCTCAAACATAATTTATGGTGGAAATTCCTCAAAAAATATCCCCGGTTCTGTCGGCTTAGTAGAACTAACTCCCGCAGAAGCCGGCCGCCTGCCACAAACCATACCACCGAAACCGTCTAATACGCGATTTACGCCATTTTCGATCGCACCAGTTCCCCTTCGGCCAGGGCCAAAGTTAGCCCCGCCCTTGCCCCCCGCACCAGATACCATCAACTTGCCCGCCATGCCGCCGGGGATGCCCCCTCCTGGATTCTTTTCGCCTCTGCCTCCTTCCCCTCTCCCGCCCTTCACGGCCCCAACAGCCCCACCACCTCCCAAAACTCCATCCCCAACAGTCAGAGCCCCCTCCCAGCCAATACCCACTTTCGTCCCACCCGTACCTCCCAGCGGTTTTCTTTTCCCGCCCTTACCTGGTAATTTCGATCGCAATATCCCGCAACCACCCTCGCTGCCAGAACCGCCCCAGCTTCCCGGCGGCGGCTCGGAAGATGAAGCAGAGGCGCTCAAAAAGATCATAGCCAGTAGAGGCGGACTCCCACTATTTCCAGACGGAGCTCCAGTCTTTACCCCGGAATTCCCAATTGGCAGGAATGTGGGGCCCGATGGAGTACCAAAATTGACTCAAAAAGATCCCAATAAAAGGAATCTCATCGCAGAAACTCCCGAAGAAAGAATCAGGAGACAACAATTTGAAGAGGGACAGCGACAGCTAGGACAGTCCGGTCAACCGGGTTCAAACTTACCCACCGACAGAGAGACACTGCTGGCGGCTGGAGAGACCTATTATGCTTTGTTTGAGAAATTCAAAAAGGCTTATCCTGACTTGGAAATGACAGCCCCGACTCCTGTGCCTGTCCCTTATCCCGTAACAGCTTGCTCGCAAAAACTCCAAGGAAGAGCAGTTTTTGGAGCTGTTGTCAGCCCTCAAGGCTTGCTCAAGGCCGAGCCACAGCCGATCGTCCCCACGGGTTACGGTATTCTCGATAATGCGGCTAAAATTGCGATTATTAGCCCTTCTCTAACATTTGAAGCAGCCAGCACGCACAAGCTTTACCAACTGACTGTCGAGTTTAAGTACGACGAAAAACTTTGTAGTGGCATTCCTCTCACCCCAACCAGGCCCAACCCACCAGGCCAGTCGCAGCCTGCGCCCGCCCAGACAGCGCCCAGCAGACCAACAGGCCAGCCACCTTCCCCAGCGCCTACTGAAGTGAAACCGCAGTTTGAGAAGCCGCCGGCCCCCTCAAACAAACCACAGCCAGGGACCCAACCGTCGCCGCCCGCACCCAAGCCTGCGGCTCAACCGTCGCCCTCGCCTGAACCGAAACCAGCCGCGGAACAGTCGCCTTCTCCTCAACCGCAACCCGCCCAAGAGTCCCCGCAGCCAGAAGCTGCGCCATCTCCTGCCACCGAAGAGTCCCCGCAGCCCGAAGCTGCGCCATCTCCTGCCCCGGAAGTGTCGCCATCGCCGGAAGCTGCGCCATCTCCTGCCCCGGAAGTGTCACCGTCGCCGGAAGCAGCGCCATCTCCTGCCGCCGAAGTGTCGCCATCTCCTGCCCCGGAAGTGTCGCCTTCGCCGGAAGCAGCGCCATCTCCTGCGGCTACCGAAAATTAATTGGGCATCGGTAATTGGCAATCGCTATGAAAATGGGTAATATCCAATCTGCTTGCTTCACTATTGTGAGTTAGTAGTTAGTAGGGTGCGTCAGCTTGAATATTTGTTGCTTTTCAAACTAATTTCTACGGGCTGACGCACCCTACTTTATCTACTAAGAATCAAGTTGTTTTTCGTCCGCCCGACCAGGCTTGGGACGATTGAAGTTTTGACTACAAAACTAATTACCTATTCCCCTTAACCTCTCAATTGTATTCAACTTTATACATTTGAAATAAGTCGCCACTTTGCTTTTTTACTACCTTAGCGCCCGCAGCTTTAATCATTTTTTCCCAATCTTCTATTGTCTCTAAAAATACTTCTCCGGCTCGATAAGTTTCCAAAATTGCCCAATCTTCTGCTAAAGGAGCATTTGGGTTGAGGACATCAAAAACAAAATGACCGCCCGGTTTGAGTACCCGCTTTACTTCTCCCATGACAATACTCCAATAGTCGATGGGATAGTAACAGCTAAAGCCTGTAGCGAGGCATAAATCGAACTGAGCCTCCTCGTAATTTAACTGGTGAGCGGGGGCCCATTCTACGCCTTTGAACAGCTTAGAATTGAGCTGAGGGCCGCGAGCGTTTAAGGCGTCTCGCGCTGCGCTGCTGATTTCTTGACCGTAAAAATATGCTTCCCAATCCCGCCAAGGGTAGATGAGAAAGCTGACTCCGCAGCCAATGTCTAAACAGCGCTGATTTTTTTGAGGTTTGGCAATTTTCCAGAAGGGAGAAACTGTTTTTGCTTGGAGAGTTCCTGCAACTGATTCTAGGAAAATCGGCATTGCTTCGACTTCTTCGGGTAAGGCGAAAGCTTCTCCTCGGTATTCGCGATCGAATCGAGAAGCGACTTGCGACAGTAAGACTTGCCAGCTATCTGATTTTCCTTTAGCAAACCAAGTCTGCTCCTGACCCGCTACTGGGCGATCGGACTTTTTAGACATTCTTGAATTACCTTTTAGAAGCTTTGAGAGCTTTTGTAAAGTTTTGGCGGTAAGGCTTATTAAAAATTAACGCGGGCCAGAGCAGGGAGAGCTTCAGGCGATTTGTAAAACTTCTGTCGAAGTTAGTGCGATTGAACCCATTCCAAAATTTCCAAATACCGCCACCGTAAGCGATCAGCAATGCCAAGCTAATTAACGTACTCATTTAAAAAACCCCTAAGCAATGGATAGG
The DNA here is from genome assembly GCF_036702475.1 of Microcoleus sp. D2_18a_B4. Classification (NCBI taxonomy): domain Bacteria; kingdom Bacillati; phylum Cyanobacteriota; class Cyanophyceae; order Oscillatoriales; family Microcoleaceae; genus Microcoleus; species Microcoleus sp. D2_18a_B4. The sequence continues at coordinate 56,929 of NZ_JAUBTL010000036.1, read as the reverse complement.
ATTTTGGGTCAGCTAGTCAAAGCGCTACCCTTAATCTATCATTTATCAGATGCCAAAGCGCACCGATCCCCGTAATAATTCCACCTTCACAAAGAGACTTCAAAATCCCCGCTGGCCACAAACTTAAAAATAACACCCCTGAAATAGCTTTCACGGAGCAAGCAAGAAGGGGCTTCTGCCAAAAGTCGATCGTTCTGAGGACTTACACCATTTTAGATGGAAGAATTTAAGAATTAAAGAATTGGGAATGACTGATGAGATAAGGGTTTGGAGCACGGGCCTACAGTTGCATTCTTTTTTTTAACTGGTATTACCCAACATCCCTACAAATCCGAGCTCGACCGGGGGATTGGTGCGATGCCGCAAGTTCTAATTCGGTTGAAATCGGTTGCTGTTGGGGGACGGCCTGGCCGAACGGGATTTCACAGACGTGTCACTACTCAAAGATAATTAACTAAGAACTGATAGCTCGCGGCCGACGAATTACAGCAGGCAAACTTTTTCTAGCGGACAATAGCGGTAGAGAGCTTTCTAAGCAAGGAGGATTTTATGCGTGCAGTGCTGATGGCTGGGGGATCGGGAACGAGGCTCAGACCCCTGACGTGCGATTTGCCCAAACCGATGGTGCCGATTCTTAATCGCCCGATCGCAGAACACATTATCAATTTGCTAAAAAGGCATCAGATTACGGAAATTATTGCGACGCTGCACTACCTTCCCGATATCATGCGCGAATATTTTACTGACGGGGCAGAGTTTGGCGTTCAAATGACTTACGCTGTGGAGGAAGACCAACCGCTGGGTACGGCTGGTTGCGTCAAAAATATTGCTGAACTGCTCGATCGCACTTTTCTGGTCATCAGCGGCGACAGCATCACAGACTTCGACTTAACCGCAGCGATCAAATTTCACCGCAGCCAGCAATCCAAAGCCACGTTAATTTTAACTCGCGTTCCCAACCCGATGGAATTCGGGGTCGTGATTACCGAGGAAAATTACCGCATCAGTCGCTTTCTGGAAAAGCCTTCTAGCAGCGAAATTTTCTCCGATACTATCAATACCGGCATTTATATTTTAGAACCCGAAGTCTTGGATTACCTGCCGACACATCAGGAGTGCGACTTCTCCAAAGACTTGTTTCCCCTGCTACTGGAAAAAAACGAGCCGATGTACGGCTACATCGCCGAAGGTTACTGGTGCGATGTCGGCCAGCTAGATGTTTACCGGGAAGCTCAGTACGACGCGCTGCGGGGAAAGGTCAAACTGGATTTGAGCTACTACAACGAAGTTCGATCGGGACTTTGGGTAGGTCAGAATACTTTTATTGACGATAGCGCGATCGTCGAAGTACCGGTCATGATCGGCAACAATTGCCGAATTGGAGCCCGAGTTAAACTCGATGCAGGTACTGTGATCGGAGATAACGTGACAGTCGGGGCCGATGCCAACCTCAAACGTCCCATCGTCTGGAACGGAGCAATTGTCGGCGAAGACGCTCATCTGAGGGCCTGCGTGATTTGCCGGAGTACCCGCGTAGACAGGCGCGCTCACGTCCTAGAAGGTGCTGTCGTCGGTTCAATGTCCATCGTGGGAGAAGAAGCACAAGTGGGGCCAAGCGTGCGCGTCTGGCCGAGCAAAAATATTGAATCCGGCGCCCTGTTAAATCAAAATTTAATTTGGGGAGAACAAGCTAAGCGGAATTTGTTTGGTCAGCGTGGGGTTCAAGGACTGGCAAATGTGGATGTTACCCCGGAATTTGCAGTGAAATTGGGCGCGGCTTATGGCTCGACTTTGAAACCCGGGACTGCGGTATCGGTTTCTCGCGACCAGCGGAGCATTTCGCGGATGGTTTCGAGGTCTTTGATTGCGGGTTTGATGTCGGTGGGAATTAATGTGATCAATTTGGAATCGACGGCAATTCCGATCGCGCGCACGGTTTCGTCTACGCTGTCGATTGCTGGCGGCATCCACGTTCGCATTTCGCCCGATCGCTCCGACCACATTTTAATTGAATTCTTCGATATCAAAGGCATCAATATTACTAAAGGAGCTGAGAAAAAAATCGAGGGGGCTTATTTTAAGGAAGATTTGCGCCGAGCTCTAATTCCCGAAATAGGAGAGATGACCTACTTTAACCAAGCTCTCGATGTTTACAACCGCATTTTTGAGAGGCAGATGAATGTTGAGGCAATACGCTACAGCAATTCTAAGGTGGTAATCGATTACGTTTACGCGGTTTCTGGAGCAATTCTGCCCCAAATGCTCGCCAAGTTCGGCTGCGATGCGGTGGTCCTCAATGCCAGCCTCAAGCAGACTTCTCTAAGCAACGGGGAACGGGAATATTTGCTCGACCAACTTGGCCGGGTGGTGAAAGCACTCAGCGCTAATTTTGGAGTGCAGGTATCGGCTAACGGCGAACAGCTCATTTTGGTAGATGAGTCTGGGATAGCGATTCGTGGGGAAATGCTGACGGCGTTGATGGTAAATTTGATGCTGACTTCTCATCCCAAAGGTACAGTAGTAGTGCCGGTTCATGCGTCTTCTGCGGTGGAGGCGATCGCCCGACGCTATCAAAGCAAGGTAATCCGCACGAAGGCGAACCCAACTGCTTTGATGGAAGCTGCTAACAGGAACCCGAATGTGGTTTTGGGCGGCAGCAGCCTTATGGGTTTTATTTTCCCGCAGTTGCATCCCGGATTTGACGGAATGTTCTGCATTGCTAAAGTGATAGAAATGATGACGATTCAGGAGCGATCGCTCGGACAGATCAAGGCGGAACTTCCCCGCATCACCCACCGCAGTTACAGCGTCCGCTGTCCTTGGACGATCAAGGGTTCGCTGATGCGACATTTAGTAGAAACTCATTCGCCCGATCGTTTAGAATTATTAGATGGAGTGAAGATTTTTAACTACAGCGACGACAATTGGGTATTAGTTTTACCCGATGCTAGTGAACCGACCGTTCATATCTTCGCCAACAGTGAGGATCGAGATTGGGTATCTGAAACGTTGAAGGAGTACCGCGCCCTCGTTCACGATTTTGTCAGTCAAGCCGAGGCGGCGGTTCTCCAAGATAAATTTGGTCACGTGTAATCCGTCATCGGTGACAACTAATAGCGATCGGGCGCCGAAAAATCCGTAATTACCCATTACCACTTGGCAATTGGCAATTCCCCAAAGCAAGACGCACAAGTCATCGGTACAGGGATAGCTATTTCTTCCTTCTTCCGTCTTCCTTCTTCCGTCTTCCTTCTTCCTTCTTCCTTCTTCTTCCAATTCCCAATTACGCACAGAGAACAGATGAATAGCTGCATTTTGATGGCGGAAATAATTCAACAACCGCAACTACGTTATACTCCTGACAATCAACTTCAAATCGCTGAGATGTTGGTGCAGTTTCCCGGCCCAAAACCCGAAGATCCACCCGAACATTTGAAAGTGATAGGATGGGGAAATTTTGCTCAAGAAATTCACGAGAAATATCACGAGGGCGATCGCGTGATTATTGAGGGACGGCTGAGCATGAATACGATCGAAAGAGATGGTATTAAAGAAAAGCGCGCTGAACTGACAGCTCAAAGGATTTACAGTGTCGGCGCCGATGCCATGAGTGCGGCTCCCCCAGCTAGAACCGCCCCGGAACCGGCTCAAATTCGCGACAGCGCCCCGGCTAATGTGCCGAGCAATGTAGTACCTTTAGGCTCGCACAAGCGCAGTTCTAACAGCGCTCCAGGCGGCGCTAACCGCACGTCTAGTTCGGATTGGAACTCGCATCAGTCTTCAAATTCTGAGTCCGATCGCCAGTCGGGTTCGTCTAACGAAGCTGACAATCCCGATTACGATCCGATTCCATTTTAAAAATTAGGGTGCATCACTTTACAACTCGACTGTTGGATCGAAAGTGACGCACCTTAATTTAAGGGCGATCGCACTTCACGAAAAAAAGGGCGATCCTCTTCGAGGGCTGCGCTAACGAATTTGGCTGAACTACGAGCTAAATTGCAAATTTTACAGCTCGATCGTCACAACTTTTTTCTTGCTTTTTTCGTCGCGCAGCACGACGGTATTGTAGGGTGATGTATCCGTCCCCAGCGGAATTGGCAGCTTAAAGCTGCCGCTCTTATGCTTAAGTTCGCCTAAATCAATGCTTTTCGTTATATTGCCATCTGTTGCCAGATAAGCGCTAAGTTCGCCTTTATAATCTTCAATCAAAAAGTCTCTGAAGAAAAGAACTTCCCCAGGACCATCGACATCGATAGCAAGGATGACCGTACCGCTAAACGTTGCGCCTTTTTCTTCTTCATCAACCGTCGCCATTTTAATTTCCGAGGGGTCTTGACCGGACATATCTGGCATAAATTTTTTCTCCTGAGCAAAGCGCAATAATTAACAAGAAGCTTACCTGACGCTAGGGGCGAGCGCAAAACTCTTAGGACGTATTTCTGCATCGGTCTTGCTTCTGTCTGAGGTTAGAGAAGCCCGCGATCGCGCATTATACCCCCAAGTCTCGCAAACACCGCCGCGTTAATTCGATTCGATATTTAGCATCCTTAGTGTGGAGTTTTTAAGTGATTGGGTGGAGAATTGAGCCTGATGTTGTTGATAATTTAAGAGCGATCGCCCTTCACTCAAGAAAGGGCGATCGCCCTTAAAGATTATTCTTTCCAGTAACGGGTTAAAATCCGCATTACTTCACCTGCTAGAGGGGAGGGTAAAGGCGGGCTCCATTCCCCAACTTCTGCAAAACCCAAGACGTGAAGTAAATTGATGATGCTTTCCACTCCTTTGGGAATCCGTCCTGAAAAACTTACCCATAGCTACGCAAATCTAGACTTAGCTGGACATGAGTGCTTGTGGTGTTAACTTCCTGTTTCACAGTAGTGATAACATGACTGTTATCGGGTTTGTCTACTCCGCAGGCTGACACGGTGGAACTCACCGCCAATTCTGAACGTTTTGGAATAAATATTCCTTCAAGCCAACGTTCTATGTTTCTTGCGGCATTCAAGTCACGGTCTTGAATATTTCCACAACCGGGACATTCAAACGCTCGGACTCTTAATGGCATTTTATGCCGATGATTGCAGCAACTTGAGCAAATTTGACTGCTAGGAAAGAATCGATCTATAAGCGTCAATTTTGAGTTAAACTTTTCGGTTTTATATTCAAGTTGACGCTTGAATTCGTACAGGCCGCAATCAGCGATTGCACCAGCTAATTTGTGGTTCTTCAAAAATGCCTTAATATTTAAATCTTCAATCTTGACCTCACTGTGGTTTTTGGCGAGGTAAGTTGTTAACTTGTGAATGGCATCTTTTCTGATGTTTGACACTTTTAGGTGCAGCTTGGCTAGTTTAGCGATTGCCGAATTGCGGTTATTAGACCCTTTGACTCGCGCACAGACACGCCGTTGCAGACGTTTCATTTTACGGCTCATCCGACGATAAGCTTTGGGGTTCGCAAAGACCTCACCGTTAGAACAAACAGCTAGCTGCTTGATGCCGATATCAACTCCGATGGTAGGACGGTCAGAGCGAGCTGCGGGCTGCTCAATTTCGCACTTAAAAGCAATGAACCATCTGTCAGATTTTCGACTGATTACGCAGTTGTGGAACGCCGTAATTGGTAATGGTTCGTGTAGCCTAACCCAGCCAATCTTAGGTAACTTGACACGCTTGCCGTCGTTATTAATTCCTGGCTTTGCTTTGGTTCCTTGTTCGAGGTAGAAGGAGTCACTCGATACACCTTTCTTTTTGAATCTAGGCTGTTTAGATACCTTTTTGAAGCATCTATCCCATGCCGTTCTTAATTCAGTCAGAGCTTGCTGCGGGCTTGCCTTGGAAGATTCGTAATACCAGGGATGCTCATGTTTAACTTCCGCTACTAAGCGCTTGTGAAGATCAATTGCAGAAGGGATTTTAACAGTTTTATCCGTCTCCCTGATTTTTAATGTTTCAAGTATAATCGAATTAGCCCAATTGTAAGCGTGTCTTGCTAATCCGCAATGTTGCCGAAATCTAGTCACCTGTTTGTTATTAGGTTTTAATTCCGTCTTGAAACTGAGTAACATTTGCTTTTACCTCATTTCTGCTTTACTCTTATTGTATGCGGAATAAATGCGGAACAACAAAATGCCTAGAAAAAAGATTTACAGCGAGCCTAAACGTAAGGTCAACCTAAGCCTGACCGAGACTGCTACTAAGTGGTTAGAGGAAAAACGAGTTCAGCTTACCGCAAGCAGTCTTAGTGACGTTATCGAGAGACTTGCTAGAGAGTTACCCAAAAATTCCATCAATGGGTAACTTTGTCTAAGAATCACGTTACAGCTTTAAACCCGCAAATCAACAATCGGATCGGTTGTTTGTCGGTGGGTGCGCCGGTAATTTCTTCGCGCAGGAGTTCGGGAACTGACTTTGGTTGTGATATCATGAGTTTTAACTACAAAATGGTCGGATAGCGATCGCCCTTGAGTTTTCGAGGCAAAGGGGCGATCGCTTTTCCGTTTGGACATTCTGAGTATAGCTCAGTTTCCCAAATTAGTCAACTGCCAACCTCAAATAATTTACCGTAGCGGTTAATTAAAGGATAGTGAAGGTTGCGGGATGGTAACATCAGCTTGCAAACTCCAGGCTATTAATTGAGCATCAACAGTGGTCATCCGTTGGAAATTGGCAGTTGTAATGGCCGAGCGAAATATCAGCAATAAAGAGTTGGCTGCTTTGGTGGGAATGCACCCAACTTCGTTTTCGAGACTCAAAACCCGCCGTCGCCTCACGAGAATTGACGAATCCACTCTCAATGCTCTGTGCAAAGCGCTAAACTGCCAACCGGGCGATTTAATGGTGTATGAGGAAGACGAGCCCGATCGCACTTAAAGAACCGAATGCGATCGTTAGGAGTAAGGTGGACAGCGACGCACCCTACACATTCGTGAAGCGAAGCTATCCCGTAGGGAATCGCACAATTTCCACTGCAAAAACGCGAGCAAACTCAGCGACAAGGATCGATCGCACTCGATCGACCTCAATTCCGGGGATAAACTGCTCTAAACTCCCAACAGGTTTATCTGGAATCCCGCAAGGTACAATTTGCCCAAAACCGGCCAGATCCGGACAAACATTTAAAGCAAAACCGTGCATCGTAATCCAGCGGCTGACTTTAATGCCGATCGCACCTACCTTGCACCCATCCACCCAAACCCCAGTCATACCGGGAACCCGCGAACCCTTCAACCCCAAAACTTCCAGCACCCCCAGCAGCACTTCCTCCAACTGCCGCAAATACCAGTGCAAATCAGGCTGGTGACGGCGCAAATTTAAAATCGGATAGCCCACCAATTGGCCCGGACAGTGGTAAGTCACCTCGCCGCCCCGCTCAACTCGGTGCAGTTCCGGCAGAGTTTGGCTTGGGTCAAATTTCAGAAATTCCAGCTTTGCTCCCATTCCCAAAGTGTAAACCGGCGGGTGTTCCAGCAAAATCAGGACATCTGGCAAATCTGGCTTGTCGCGGCGTTCTTGCACAAGTTTTTGCTGGATTTCCCAAGCTTGGGAGTAGGGAACTTGTCCCCAATCGAGGAGCAAGCAGGGTTGTGCATTTAACTGTTGAGGGATGAGAGGATAAATCATGCAAAAAAGTCAATAGTGTTATTACGGAATATTGGCGCAGTTTAAATCAAGAATTGTCAACATATAATAAAAGATTTGGAAGATAAGTGTTTTCGAGAATACATAGTGCTACTGTATAAAATATACCGAAGTTACAGAAGGGAGGGAGCTCTATGAAGCTTGTTATCCAGGGTAAAAATATAGAAATCACCGATGCGATTCGCGAGTACGTCAATCAAAAGGTTGAAAAGGCAGTTAGCCATTTTCAAAATTTGACTACAGAAGTGGACATACATCTATCGGTGGCTCGTAATCCCAGGATCAATCCTAAGCAGACTGCTGAGGTGACAATTTATGCTAACGGCAGCGTTATTCGGGCTGAAGAAAGCACGGAAAGCCTGTATGCCAGCATCGATTTGGTTGCCGACAAGATAGCTCGTCAACTGCGGAAATTTAAGGAAAAACGCCACGACAACAAGACCCACAGTAGTGTTAAAACGGTTACGGCAGTTGAAGAACATCCTGTAGTAGCGGATCTAATTGGCGATCGAACTCCCGAACTTCCTGCTGAGGTGGTACGGACTAAGTATTTTGCCATGCCTCCAATGACTGTGCAACAAGCTTTGGAACAATTGCAGATTATCGATCACGATTTCTATATGTTCCGTAATGCGGAAACAGACGAAATTAACGTACTCTACGAACGAAAGACTCACGGTGGCTATGGAGTTATCCAACCCCGTCACAGCAACGGTAACGGTAATAGCAAAAATGGCAAAACTGCCGAAAGCGCTACATCTGAAAAATCGAGTGTTGCGAAAAGCTAGATAATTGCTGAGTGCTAATTGTTAATGGCTGCAAGCCGTTAGCAAAAAAGGACTAAAGTCCTTACTACGAACCACGAGTTTTTAGTAAGGACTTTAGTCCTTTCTTGGTTTTTTAAGATAATGATTCGTAGTCACGACTTGCGTGATATTTCCTAGAGAAAACGGATGAACAATTATGCTATTGGAGTTAAGACAATTAAAGATTCAACCGGGTCAGCAATTACTGGTTGAGGATGTTAACTGGCAACAATTTGAAAGTATTTTGGCGGAATTGGGAGAACGTCGTGCTTCCCGACTTTCCTATAGTAACGGACGGTTAGAAATTATGGTTCCTCTGCCCGAACATGAAAAAGCCAAGGAAATTATTGGCGACATGGTAAAAATTTTGTTGGAAACACGACAAATAGCATTTGAGTCGTTAGGTTCCACAACGTTGAAAAATGAACGCATGAGTCAGGCTGTCGAACCGGATACCTGTTTTTACATCCAAAATCAAGCAGCCGTTATCGGTAAAAATCGCCTCGATATGAGTGTTGATCCGCCCCCAGACTTAGCTATAGAAATTGATCTCACCTCTCGCACGCAGTTGGATAATTATCAAATTCTAGGAGTGCCGGAACTTTGGCGATACGCACGGCGAGGGCTACAAATCAACGTCTTGCAAGCCGAACAATATATTGAGTCTGATGTTAGTCCTACTTTCCCCAATATCCCGATTGTCGAACTGGTGAATCAGTACACTCAGCAGAGTCAAGTTGCTGGTAGAACCCACGCTATTCAAGCTTTTAAAACTTGGGTACGGGAAAATCTCTAGTCTCAGAACTTTCTTCTTCACTAAAAACCCTTAGTTCGGAATCAGGAATTTAGTTTTTTATGGTTTTTTAGACAATGAGGCATGAGGACTTTTGCAGGGCGGTTTCATTTTCTTGTAGGGGCAAACCCCCCGTGGTTGCCCCGATGCCTGAAATTCCCCTGAAATCATCTGTGGCTGGGGGCGGGCACGGGGGCACCGCCCCTACAAAATCCTGGTTTTCCGTAGGGGCAATCCGACCCCTACTCCCCGTGGTTGCCCCGAAACAGCCCTGATTACTTTCGTCCTCACTACCAACAATATATTTAAGAAAGTCCATCTAACTTTTGATGGTTTCTAAAGTTTTGAGTGCTTCGGCAACGTGTGCTTTGAAGTCTAACATGGAGTCAAAAATATGCTTGACAACGCCTTCTTTGTCAATGACATAAGTTACTCTACCGGGCATAATCCACAGGGTAGCTGGAACTCCGTATAATTGCCGCACTTTGTTGCCGGTATCGCTCAGCAGTGTAAAGGGTAGCTGATATTTGGTGGCAAATTGCTGGTGTGATTGTTGGGTATCTTCGCTAATTCCTATGACTTCTGCACCTGCGTCTTTGAAGACTTCGTAACTATCTCGAAAAGCGCAAGCTTGAGTCGTGCATCCGGGTGTGTCGTCTTTGGGGTAAAAGTAGACTATGACGTTTTTTTTACCTTTAAAATCTTTGAGGCTGACTGATGTGCCAGTTTGAGATGGTAAGGTAAAATCGGGTGCGGTGTCTCCTACTTTGACGGTCATGTTTTTTTAACTTAGTAGAGCTGTTTGCGGGAAATTTTAACTTTTGTTATTGTACAGTTTTTTGTGACCAATAGTTCGCAGTTGCGATCGCCCGCTGCGACAGCCTCCCATTTTTGCTTTGTCGCACTCCTAAAAAAAACCGTTTTTACCAAATCTGGATGCAGCCGACGATTCGCAGTTACGCGGATTAATTGAAGAGGCTTTTTTGAAGCGCCCATCCACAGGGATTAACGAAGATTTTTATTAACAATGGGATGGGCGGCGCTGAAGCGTTACTACTGAGATGCTGCACCATTCTCAATAAGCCTTTTAGGAACAGGCAAGATGCCTGTTCCACAAGAAAATTCACTCTTTGTGGAACAGGCCGAAAAGCCTGTTAAGGGCCTGTTCCACAAGAAAATTCACTCTTTGTGGAACAGGCCGAAAAGCCTGTTCATGAGAATTGTGCAAGATGTGAGTTACTACAAAGTTATTTGTTATCGGCCTTTGGTTAAATTTTTCAATTCTCGCCAGATTGGAGGAATTTGGCCGGAGTGTGTGCGGGGCTGGGTGAGGATGCCTTGAGTGGGACTGAAGAGCAATGATAGCACAAATAACCCCGATGCAACTAAAACTATTGCGGGCCCGGATGGTAAGTTATAAAAGTAGCTGAGATACATTCCGCTAATGCTGGAAATAACTCCGATTATTGCGCCTAAAATCATTACTTGGTGCAGGCGAGTGACTAGGAGATAGGCGGTACTTGCGGGTGTAATTAATAGGGACAAAACTAGCACTACGCCAACGGCTTTGAGGCTGGCAACTATTGTGAGGGCGATGAGTACCATCAGTCCGAAGTTGAGCAGGTTTACTGGCAAACCTGTTGCTTGGGCTCCTAATGGATCGAATGTGTAAAATAGCAGTTCTTTGTAAAAGAATACTACAACTAATAAGACTACGGCGACTATGACGGCTGTGTCGATCGCATCTTGGGGGGTAACGCCGAGGATGTTGCCGAAAAGAAAGTGGTTGAGGTCGATTTTGTTGTCTTTTTGGACGATCGTAATTAGGGTGATGCCGAGGGCGAAGAATGCCGAAAATACGATGCCCATTGCGGCGTCTTCTTTGATTGTCGATCGAGCTTTGATCCAAGCTATGATTACTGTACTCAAAACTCCGGCAATGAAAGCACCGAGAAAGATGTTTGCTCCGAGAATAAATGCGATCGCCAATCCGGGCAAAACCGAGTGGCTGATGGCGTCTCCGAGCAAGGCCAGCCGCTGTACCATTAGGTAGCTGCCGACGATCGCGCAGACGATGCCGACGAGAATGGCAATTAGGAGCGATCGCTGCATGAATCCGTACTGCAACGGCTCAATTAAGGTTTGTATCATAAAACGATAAAATAACAGCTAATTAATGACTAACAACCAAAGCAACCCGGTTTTATCCGAGATTTATCGTTGCCAAACCCAATATTATCAAAGAAACCGGGATCGAGAGCGTAACTCCTACATTAATGACTGCTGGCTAATTAAGCTGCTTGTCCGGCAAAGAACATTACTTGTCCGCCGTAGGCGCGGTAAAGGTTTTCTTTTGTTAGCACTTCTTGGCGCGAACCAGCGGCAATCAGTTCTGTATTTAGCAAAATTAAATCGTCAAAATTGGTGATTGATTCGCCTAAGTCATGGTTGACTACTAAGACGATTTTCCCGGCATTTGCTAGCTCGTGGAAGATGTCAAAAATAATATTTTGAGTTTTTTGGTCAACGCCGACAAACGGCTCATCAAAGCAGAAAATAGCAGCTTCTTGCGCTAAGGCTCTAGCTAGAAATACTCGCTGTTGCTGTCCGCCGGAAAGTTGCCCGATCGGTCTGTCTTTGTAAGCACTCATGCCTACTCTTTCTAAGGCATCGGCAGCGGTGCGGCGGCTAGCTGCCGAGAAGCGGCGAAACCATCCGGCTTTTCTGACTCTTCCCATCATCACGACATCCCAAACGGTGGCGGGATAGTTCCAGTCAATTTGCGATCGCTGGGGCACGTAGGCTACTGTTTCGAGTCGATCGGCGATCGCTTCTTCGCCCCAGGTAACAGTGCCGCGATCGGCGGGAATTAAGCCCAACATTGCTTTGATTAGGGTGCTTTTGCCGGCACCGTTGGGGCCAATAATACCCGTCAGCCTTCCCGGTTTGACGGAAAGATTGATATCTCTGAGTGCCTCTACCGTGCGGTAGTTTACTGCTAAGTGCTTAACAGCGATAATTTCAGTGTCGGTAGCGCTGTCTTTGAGGTGGCAAACCATTTTAGACCAAGGATTCTCGTTGGGGAAGGCGGCGGTATTCATGGCGGTGAGTCTATCTCCTTTTTATTAAGTTTACTGTAAAAATGAAAAGAATATGAAATCATCGGTAAATAGGAATAATCTGGAACGCACGAGAGGTAGATAATGGGACAGTGCAAGCTCGAAACCCCTCAAACCATAGGTTTGGCGGCGAAAATCTCAAGTCGGTTAAAACTTATATCTTCCACCCTTCTCAATAACAGGCAAGATGCCTGTTCCACAAAGAGTGAGTTTTCTGGTGGGGTGGGCATCCTGCCCGTCAAGAAGGGGCAAGATGCCCGTTCCACAAAGAATCAGTTTTCCTGTGGCACAGGCATCTTGCCTGTTCCTAAGCAAGTTATTGAGAATGGTGTCAGATGTGACTTAAAACTGATATCTTCCACCCTTCTCAAGAACAGGCAAGATGCCTGTTCCACAAAGAATCAGTTTTCCTGTGGCACAGGCATCTTGCCTGTTCCTAAGCAAGTAATTGAGAATGGTGTCAGATGTGACTTAAAACTGATATCTTCCACCCTTCTCAAGAACGGGCAAGATGCCCGTTCCACAAAGAATCAGTTTTCTTGTGGAACAGGCATCTTGCCTGTTCCTAAGCAAGTAATTGAGAATGGTGCAAGATGTGAGTTAAAACCGACGGCAATTGTGAAGCAACTTGATAAAGGGGAGTTTAGCCGTGAGTCGGGGATGGAAACCGCCGCCCCTGGATGGGACAAGTCCAAGGCATTTTGGATTAGAACTATTGCTTGCGGCATTTTGACTGTGGGTTTATTTAGTTGCGCTCAAACCCAGGGCGATCGCCTCTCTCCAGAGGCAGATGCTAAACCCAAGGTAGTTGCTACCAGCACAATTATTGAGGATTTGACCGATCGACTAGCGGGCGACGAAATTCAGTTAACAGGAATTTTGCAGCCGGGAACAGATCCTCACGTTTACGAACCGGTGCCAAAAGATTCTCAAGCTTTAGAACAAGCTAACTTAATTTTGTATAACGGTTACAATTTGGAACCGGGATTAATTAGGATGATGAATGCCGCCGGAATTAAGGCGCGGAAATTAGCAGTGGGGGAAGTCGTCAAGCCTTTGCTACTGAATAAACAAGGCAATACTGTACCCGATCCGCACGTTTGGGGAAATGTGGAAAATGTAGTTCAAATGGTGGAAGCAATTCGGGATGCGCTAATCGAACTGTCGCCGGAAGATCGGGAGAAGTTTACGCAGAATGCTGTGAAACTTACTGAAGAGTTAAAACGTTTGGATAGTTGGATCGAAAAAGAGATTAAAACTATTCCCGAAAAGCAGCGCAAATTAGTCACAAGTCACGATGCTTTTCAATATTACAGCCGCGCCTACGGATTGGGAGAGGCTAACAGTTTGATCGGGATTAGTACCGAGGAACAGCCGAGCGCTCAAACGGTGCAAAAGTTAGTAGAATCGGTGAAATCTGCGGGAGTTCCTGCTATTTTTGCTGAGACTACAATTAACCCGCAACTGATTAGAACAGTGGCGGAGGAAGCGGGGGTGAAATTGGCGGCGCAGCAACTTTATTCGGATTCGATTGGGGCACCCGGAAGCGAGGGCGATTCTTATGTGAAAATGATGTCGGCTAATACTCGCGCCATCGTCGAAGCTTTGGGGGGGAAATACACGCCGTTTGAAGTTAGCAAGTAGCAAGTATAGCCTTTCTCGGTAACATGAGGTACCCGACGTGCATAGGGCATAGGGCATAGGGCATAGGGCATACCTCACCACGCTTGAAAACCGCTATATGGTGCGTCAGAATAGTTTTATTTTCTGTGCGGATAGGGTGACAGCTAACTGATAGCCGTTTCCAACAAGAATGCAACTGTAGGTAATATCTAAACCCCAATAGTCATCCTTGATTCCCAATCTAAAATCTAAAATCTAAAATCTAAAATCGTCTGACGCACCTACAAGTTTCAGTTTACCTGCTTCGACAAAATTAAATTGAGTACGTTCAATTCGTTGGAACTTAAAAGATATTTATCTGTAAAAATCTTTTCTCGACTTTGCTCTAAACTGTAGCTTCTAAACACAATAAATGGGAAGTCTTGATACTTGTGCCCGATCGGCATTACACTATCTACAGGGTAGATCGATCGCACATAAGCCGACAAAATATCCCGAAACCGCCTATCTTCCGGTTCTTCCAGCTTGCTGTCAGCAAAATACTCCTGCATTTCCTCAGCGCTGACAAAAGCAAACAGCGGTATGGCATAATAGCGATCGAACTGCTGACTCTGCTCTTCAAAATACTGAGTTTTCTCCACATCGCTGTTGAGAAATTGCAATAACTCGATCGCACCTCCTCTTATAGCCGATATTACATTCTCCGGGGACGAATCGCTATCCCTAATTAGACGCATTTTGTGCAGCAACTTCTTCTCTAGACATTCCTTGATTTCTCGATGAAGCCGAATCTGATATGTTTCTACCAAAGTGCGATCGGCTAGAGGTACGATCAACAAACTACCGCAAACATGACCGAGTTCTAAATTATCATAGCTCAACAAACCATCAAGAGGATTGCACTTCTCCAAAAATTTACGATTAAAATCCTCCCGCATTTCCAGATAGAAATCGCTCTTTTGACGAGAATTATCAGAAGTTTTCAAAACATAATCCCCGCGACTCAAAAGCTGTTCCAGGCTCGTATAAACCTCCTTAAACAACATATTTCCTCGCTGGCTCTCGCTCTTTAATGTCTTAATAAGAGCCGCCATTTTGCTGCTAAAAGTATCCCCGACTGCGGAAACCGACTTACCGCCGATGGGAATCATCAAAAACTTTTCCCTACCTAAATAACCGTATCCCGAAATTCGCGTCATCACCGCCGTCTTCAGAATTAGCAGTAAATTCAACAAACTCAATTTGCTTTCTTGCAGGGAAAGTTCCGCATCATCAGCGTAATAAACTGCGGTATCAGATAGGTAAAAAACCAATTGTTTGTCTTCACCATCAAGGGTTTTACCGTTGTCATATTCTCCCCGTCCCCGATAAATCACCTGTATGATTTCCATCAGATTTTTCTCAATTTGGAAGCGGGGAATATCCACTAAAATATGCTTAGTTTTCGGGAAAGAAAGTCCACGACTTCCCGATGCAGTCATAAAGATTACTTTAGCTGTATTTTTGTATTTCTGTATTTTTTCTTTCTCCTCTTCCGAGATATTCGCGTGAATTTCCAGATAATCGGTAAACTGCTCAAACTTTTCGCGACTATCTTTAATTTTTTCAATTAATTCTGCCAATCTTTGCTTGTTCTGAATGTATACTATAATTTGTTCTACACCTGGGATTGCTAATCGCTGAGTGATATCCTCAATTATTTCAGATTGTACCCGCTTTACTAAATTAGTATTCTGTTTTAAAGGCGCATTTTCACTGTATTTAACAGTTTCGACAAATACCTTATAAGTTATCTCTAAACTGCGCGCAGGGTAGGAATTCGCATTAATCACCTTTGCAGCTAGATTGTTAAATTTAAAAGGAATAACTTGTAAAGGTTGAATTTCTTCCGAATCTTTCGCTAACTTTTTAAAATAGATTTTGTCCGGTTCCGGTGACGTGTTATCAAGGTGTTGTTTGATGACATCGCAGTCCACAATCGAAGCATCTGCGACAATAATTTTAGTATTAAAGCCGTGTTCTCGCTTGTGTAACTCATGTTTTTTGACAATCTTAGCAATTCCGGCTAAAAACTCAACCCCACCATCATCTCCCGTAATTTCATCTATCATAATGAAAATATGTTTGATACGACGGGATATTTCTTGCATCTTAGCGGAAATGACCCGTTTGTCCCGTTTATTGTAAGTATCTTGAAAAATTTTATCTAAATGCTCTAGGGTATTTTGTCGGTTTTCTTTCATCTTCACCGATTGAATAGAAACGGTAGCTACGATATTATTAGATACCTGGCAATTTATCAGCGCGTATATACCTTCGCAAATACTCTTAAGCACTCCATTTCCTTTGGAATTAATGGGTTTAATTACTGTTTCTCCCTTTTTTTCAAGTTCTGATTGATGATATTCCGTCCTCTGAATTCCTGAATCATCCTTGAGGAAGCGAACAGTTTTTTTTGTCAAATCGTCGCGATAGCTATTCGATGCGTACTTGACGGTACAGTGTCCTGAATTACTTTTGATGATATCGGCGTTAGTGTTGATACAAAATAATCGATTGTCGCACAGCAAACCAGTATTTTTATCTTGAAATTTTTCGAGAATATCTAAGTTTACTTGCTTGCGGGGACTTACGTACAGGAATAAGAAACCGTCCTCGATATGGCTTTTGAGGAAATTGGCGATCGCAGTTGTTTTCCCTATTCCCGGATTCCCCGTCAAAAAGATATAAGTTTCATCAGACTGAAGCGCTTTCACAATCAATTCAGCGTGAGCATTTCGCAGGTCTAATCCGCGAGAAATTTGCAAGTCATCTGCCAGTTTATCTGATATAATATCTATTGAATTAACAAAATTCTCGATTGTCTCTGTATGACATACAGGTTCAGTGGCATTTTTCCCAATTCCTAACAGAGAATCGACAAATTTTCTGCCTTCTTTGAAACTGCGAGCCCCGTTGAGTTGAATCACATCCAAAACTTCGCTGCGAGCATCGCTGATTTCTTGCTTCCTAGATTCATTTTTGTAAATTTCAGAACAAGTTGCTAACAGCTTAAGTTTGTCCGTGCGTAGGGAAATTGTGCTAATATTGCGATCGCCATAACCAACCACATTAAACAAAACCTCAGCATCACTTGAAATTATACCTGTTTGTTGCAAAAATCCATAGAAGCTGTGAGCGTAGCTACCCGCCTGAATCAGCTTAGCGCTTTCCTTATCCTTATACTTAAAAGCTGTAAAAAAGCGTTTTAAATCCTCCGAGAAATCCACACCTAAAGTGCTGGTATCCATCCGCAGATTAGAAAAAACACTTTTCGATCGCAAATAGCTAATTTCTCGGAGCAAAGACTTCCGCATCACCTCTATTTCGTTCAAATTCTCGACTTTTTCCGAAGCCAACGGGGGAGTAAACACAGATAAATCAACGCACAGAATTCTAAAATCCTTACCATTCTGTAACAAAAGCAGGGTATCAGCTTGCAAAAACTCGCCTTTTTCCTTGTAGCGACGGATGTAGGAGTTAATTTCATCGCCTGATAAATTAGGTTTCGCAGTTTTCAACTGACATAATACCTCTTTAAATCCTGCTTTTGCATCCTTATTATAAGTTCTGATACTGTTAGCATCGCTAAAACTGCACTGACAGTACAAAATCTTCACCAAATTTAAATTCCAGCCAGTAGATTTGATGTACTCCCGGAAAAAATTCAACCCACCTAAAAAGCCTTTTTGAACAAAAAATAAACTCCATTTTTCAACAATTTTAGCATCCAAACTACCGAGCAAATTAGCTTCTCTAGTAATTTCCGCCATCATCTTTGGCAATTTGAGTTTCTGCAAATCTAGACGATAGGAATCCCCGAAATTATGAGCTATATTTTCCCGCTGAATATATGCCAGAATGCCGATATTGAATCCTACTTCAAACAGCCGCCCAAAATCTTCACCGATCATTATTTTGTACCTCTCTCACCGACATTTAATACTTCTCTTACCTTATTCAAAAAAGCCAGCGAGTTAAACTCAGCATTCCCGCCCGGATGACTAAACACAGATAAAGCACCAACGGATTCATCACCGATAATCTGCTCGTAGGGGTCAACTTTAAAACTCATATCTTTTTTGCGAGCTTCATAGCGATAAAAGTGAAAAATTGTCAAATAATGTAGCAACGTATCTTTAATAGCACCGTCGTAAATTAACCCTTGGTGAAGGTCTTGATCGTCCAGAATTCCGTCGTATATATGCAACAGAGTCGAGTAGGAAATCACACCGTTATAAAAGTTTTTCTCCTCCTTTACCTTAAGTCCGTTAAACAAGTTAAAAAACATTACAGCTTGTTGACTGGTATCTGCAAACAAGCTCGAAAGCTCCATAGCATCCTGAATGTAAAAAGGTTTTCCCTTATCACCTAGGAAACTGCGGACATAGTATTTATCAAAAAACATCGGATAAATTTTGATATCTCGTCGCTCTCCCTTCAAAGTTCGGAGCAATTTTTTTGACATAAAAGACAATTCCTCGTCTTCCTCAGTCTTTGTAATATGCAGCGTACTCATGTAAGGTGCTTGCGAAATATATGCGAAATTCCGATATCCTTGCTGATAAAGCTGACTCATTGCATCTTCAAGGATTAACGGCTCAGTATAAAGGCGGCTGACACTGTAATTCTCGGAAAAAGTTTTCAGCACTTTGACTTCAATTGCATCGTCTTCGAGGCGATTAATCCCAATAGCTTCTCCGATTAAACTAGCTGTTCTTTGGAAGCGGTTTTTATTACTTCTTTTAGCATCACTGTCGCGACTGGAAACAACAATGATTGCTAAATTATCTAACTCTGGAGATAACTGCACATTGCTAAATTTAAATTTTTTAGGCAGAATTGAATACATTGAACTCAAACCGTTATGAACTTTGTAACTATTTGGATCTTCTCTAATACGAAATCCCTGAGAAGTTGAGCGTTGTTTTTCACTCAAAATGTGAGATAATGTTTTGGAAAGGTTAGCCATAAATTTTTCTGAGGGCGAAGGGTGTTTGTCGTCACCTTCATGCAGCCTCACCATCGGAATAAATAAGTTTTTTGCAGTATTTTCGAGTAAAACTCTCAGGCAGATATAAGACAGCAGCAACATCGTAAATTTATACACAAAAGCCGCCGCAGGTGGTAAACCTTTATCACCGCTGTCTAGTCGTTTGTCGTCATAAGGAAACAAAACTAATTTTGTTAAAAAATGCTGGCTGTAAATTTTTCTCGAACGATCGGCTTTAGGTGCTGAAAGCATCGGCAAAATATCGACACCTTTGATATTGTATTCCATGCTGAAATTTTGGCGTTCATCAGTAGGAAAATAGCGGACATCTTCGATAGTAATATTTATCGGTAGCTGACAGATTGCTGTTTCATCAACACTAGGCTGTTCGACGACAATATAATGCAGTGTCTGCTTGTAATTTCGATCCAGAACTTCATTAAAAAATTTACCATTATCCAAAATATTGTCAATGTCTTCTAACAGACCTCTTTTGAGGTTTACGTGTCGCGTTTCTGTGCGGCTTGGCAAAATTGTCTGGCGTTCGATAAAGCCTTTCAGCATTCTTTTAAGATGGGTGATTTTATGTTTAACATTAACCTGCTTAAAGCGTGTGATAAAATTTCGGAAAAGTCTTTTTTTGATTTCCTCATTATCACGATTTAATACATCTTTCATGAGTTGCTCAAAAGCCGGAATAGGATTAAATTCAAGTTCCAATTCAGGGTTATAATTTGGCGAGCCTGGAGTGTGGGGAGATGCAAACACACAGTGATACAAAAATGCTATTTTTAACACTTTGCGGACGAAGGTTTCGGTATTAGCATCTTCGGTAAGTTCTGCTTTGTGTTCCTCACTATCGGGATTTAGCAGATTCAGATGATATTCAAATACGTCCTTTCCACCGCGCGCTTGAACTGGGTTGTCTAATTTTAGTTTGAGACCAAATATAAATTTACGTTCGTTCCGATGATTGTCCGTGCTTTCTCCCAAGTAACCTTCTACCAGGGGAATAATTGGCAGCGCATCTAAAAATTCCGATCGCGCAAAAATCTCTCTGTAATTAACTCTAACACCAGCATAATTGGCAGCATACTCGCCATCGGATTTATTACTGTCGTTGATGTAATCTTCTATCAATCTGAGACGACGAATCAAATCTTTTAAATAGATGATTCCTACAGTATCTGTGCTGCTAGCGCTGATGTGTTCCAGCAGATACTCCAAATAAGTAATCTTGGCTTCTTTGTTAATTTTTCCTAGGGTTTCTTTGTCAACCAGTCGGAGCAGTTTATGAAAATCCGAGTATTCATTATTAACCATCTCATCAAGACGCTGGTTCAGTTCTTGCCTATCGTTGCTATTCTCGGCATTTTCCCTAATGTAGTTTTCTAAACCCTCCTTTAGCTGTTGTTGAAAAATATCGGTATTTCGCACAGCAATAGTCAATTTATGCAGTTTTAAAGTCCCAGGACTTCCAGAAACCCGGCGTTCCAAAGTTAGCTTTTCTTTTTCTAAAGAAGTGTGGCGAGTACCAAAATCGTATTTGAGACCTAGCTTTTTGCCGTCTCCCTGAAAAGAGGATGAATCTAAAGGAGTGATTAAGCTAGCGACAAACTTTTCAATTGAAGTATTTTGTGGGAGCAATTTAGATGCTAAGTGCTGCCGCAAACACTCTTTAATCTGCCTGACTCGATCGCCAAAAATCTCCTCAACTTCCGGCGGAAAATTAACCGTAGCAGCATCTGCTTGACGTTCATAGGAACCCAATGGTGTCGGCACTTGCATTTTTGCAACATCAGCAGCGATCGCATCAATATCGACGATCAGACGGCGGCGGTCATCTGATATATTAAACGGGTTTTTCGATTGCAAAACTTCTAAAATCTTGTCCAGCAAATCGCCATAGTCCACTGGAACTAAATCGCTGTCACCCAATGTTAAGCGGTTCACCCTGTTCACCCCTTCAAAAAGCTTGAATCCACTCTTTCACATCGTACTCAGTCCAAACCCCATTTACCCAATAAGGATCGGCTTCCACCAATTGTCGCACGGCCGCCTCATCTTCCGCTTCGTAAATTGCAAAAACTTTTGTTAAATCTTTCGTGGGCCCGATCGTACTTAACACACCCGATTCCTTCTGCTTAGCCAATCCGGCTAAATGAGCATCTCGAAACGGAGCGCGTTTTTCGAGAACGTCTTCGCAGTAACTTCCCCACATCACATATTTGGTCACGGTTTTGAGCCTTAGATGAATTTGTTTAAAAGTTATTGTACAATAAGAGTAAGAGGATTTAACGAAAATTTTAACGATAAGATTAATGAACCGCAGAGGGCGCAGAGGGCGCAGAGGAAGAGGGGAAAGAGAGAGGATTGTTAGATAGGAGAAGATGGCTATGACTTTATTAGATATTCGTTTGTTGACGGTTCAAGAGTATCACCGCATGGCAGAAATTGGTATTTTTGAGGAAGACGAACGAGTTGAATTATTGGCAGGACAGATAGTAAAGATGGCTGCAAAAGGAACAGCACACAGTGCAGCGGTGACACGCACAGAGAAGTTACTGGAAAACCGTTTGGGAGAGCGAGTTTTGGTGCGGCTGCAAGATCCAGTTCGGCTCAATGATTACTCGGAACCTGAACCCGATCTTGCTGTGGTCGTACCCGATCCGCTTTACTATGAAGACCATCATCCAACTCCTTCTGAAGTTTATCTGATTATTGAAGTAGCCGATACTACGCTGAGAACAGATTTGGGGATAAAAGCAAATCTTTATGCTCAGTCAGGAATTGCTGATTATTGGGTTTTGGATGTTAATAATCGGCAACTTCACGTATTTCGAGAGCCGACTCAGGATGGCTATGAGAGTATAGTAGTTCTTGGAGATGATGCGAGTATTTCTCCTTTGCAATTTCCTGATTTTTATTTTATGGTTGGGGAGATGTTGCGGCCGTTGGTGACAATTTAATTAACGTTAAAAATTGAGTCCGCCAGGGAATTCATTCCCTGGCAGTTTCCATTGCTGAGTAGCAGCCTCTTTAGCTTCTCAAACTAACGCCGAATTTCTCAACTAAAACATCGCGAACTTTTTGTTGTGCCGGTTCGACATCGCTTTCGCTCAAAGTTCGATCGCCCGCGCGGTAAATTAACCGAAAAGCCAAACTCCGCTGTCCCGCCGGCACGTTGTCGCCCCGATATTCGTCGAACAATTCCACGGAATCCAGCAAACTACCCGCCGCCTTTTTCATCGCACTCTGCATCTCAACAACCGGAACTTCAATCGGGGCGAAAAACGCAATGTCTCTGTCAGAAGCGGGGAAACTCGAATAACCCGCGAACTTGCGAGTTAAGTTGTTCGATCGCCCTAATTCACCCAACAGCACCGCTAAATCTAATTGAAACACGTAAACCTGCTCTGGCAAATCCTTTTCCTGCTGCAATTGCGGGTGCAACTGTCCGAAAACCCCTAAATGTTTCCCGTTTAACGATAACGCAGCGGTGCGGCCCGGATGCAGCCTTGTGGGGCGGGCATCTTGCCCGCCACTAATAGGATAAACATCCTGTTTACCATCATCTTGTCGATATTCCACCGACAAACCCAACTCTTGAAATGCGCTTTCCAAAATACCTTTGGCCTCAAACCAAGTCAAAGGTCGATCGCGCCCAGACTGCTGCCATTTCCACACAGTCGGATCGCCGCCGATAATCCCCGCAACTGCATCCGCTTCCTTCATTGCATCCCCATCTTTCCAAAAAATGCGGCCGACTTCAAAACCGTTTAGTGCGCCATTTCCCTGTTCCAAATTGTACTGGAAAGCATCAATCAAACCCGACAGCATTTCAGTCCGCAAAGCTGAATACTCCACAAACAGCGGATTCGCCAGCACTACTTGATTGTCTCCCTCAGTTTTCACTAAAGAATAGTGCATCAACTCCGTCAACCCGGCCGCCCGAAAAGCCGATCGCACATTCCGAATTGCCGCATATTCTGGTGACAGATAACCGGGTTCCGTTTTGCTGGGCAGAGTATCGCAGAAATTGTCATAACCGTGGAGTCTGGCAACTTCTTCAATTAAGTCAATTTCCCTTTCTAAATCGCGGTAGCGGTAAGGAGGAACAGTTATCGCAAACACCCGTTCTTTTTCCGTCTGCACAACTTCGCATCCCAAAGCTGTCAGGATATTTTTCACCTCTTCCGGTTCCAGATATTTAGAACCGCCGGTTTGTCCTCTTTTCAACTGCCCCAAAACCAGATTTACTCGGTCTAAACGCAATTCGAGCGATCGGCTAAAACTCAAATCATCCCCCGAACTCGCCGTTTTCTGCACCGTCGCAGTGCCTCCAGCCAACTCCAAAATTAGGGCAACAGCGCGGTTGCAGGCCGTCGTCAATGCCGCCTGATTTACCCCCCGTTCGTAGCGGATCGATGCCTCGCTGCGGAGGCCTTGAGCGCGCGCAGAACGGCGAATCGTTGCCTGGTCAAAAATCGCTGCTTCCAAAACTAAATTTTGCGTGCCTTCGTGAACTTCCGTATCTTCGCCGCCCATTACGCCAGCTAAGGCAACGGGTTTGTCGCTAGCAGTAATTAACAGATTTTGTGCTTGCAAATTGCGGTTTTGTCCGTCCAAAGTTTTGAAGGATTCCCCTGATGAAGCAAAGCGGACGCCGATGCTGATATCTTGAGTACCGGTGAAAGATTGCAGGCGATCGCGATCGAAAGCGTGCAGCGGTTGTCCCCATTCCAGCAAAATGTAATTAGTTACGTCAACTACATTATTAATCGGCCGCACTCCCGCCGCCTGCAACCGCTGCTGCAACCAAGCTGGAGAAGCAGCAATTTTCACACCTTCAATTGCCGTGCCGATGTAAATCGGGCATCCTTGCGCTTCCGATATTTCTACTGCCAAACCTGGACTTTCTTTGCCCTCAATCACAACACCATTCGCTTCGGGAATTCTCAAACTCGCCCCAGTCAGCGCCGCCACTTCCCGCGCTACACCCACCATGCTCAAAGCGTCAGCACGGTTGGCAGTTGCTGTCAAGTCTAAAATCACATCGTCTAAACCCAAAAGCGGGCGAATATCGCTGCCCAATTCGGGATTTTCTAACTCGAAAATGTGAATTCCGGCTGACTCTTTAGATAGTCCCAATTCCGCCAGAGAGCAAATCATTCCTTCGGAAGGAACGCCCCGCAATTTAGCAGGTTTAATCTTTAAATCAATAGTCGGGAGAAAAGTGCCGACAACAGCGACAGGCACGTAAATGTCTGCCCTAGCGTTGGGTGCGCCGCAAACAATATTCAAAGCTTGTGAAGAGCCGACATCCACTTGACAAACTCTCAATTTGTCTGCATTCGGATGCTGTTCGCAGGCGATAATTTTGCCCAAAACTACACCGCTTGCCCACGGGCGGCGGTCTTCGATTTCTTCAACTTCAAAGCCTGCCATTGTCAGGGTTTCGGCTAATTCTTCCGGCGATATCGCCACATCCACCAATTCCCGGAGCCAGTTTAGAGAAATACGCATAATTTAGTCAGTAGTCAGTAGTTAGTTGTCAGTAGTTAGTTGTCCGTTGTCCGCCCCGGCGAACTTCGACTGTGTAGCCTCAGCATAAATTATCGGACACTTATACCACATTAGTTTATTTTTGTCAACACCTTTTTGTGATTGACGCAAAAACGAGCGATGAGTCCAAAGGTCACTAATTGGTGACAAATTAGTAACATTCTCAAAATAGAATGAGGTATGCTAGAAGTATCTGACAGGACAAAGAGCATCTAAATTTAGCTCAATAGCTTTCATCTCCGCACTCTATCCGATCGAGGATGAGTGGCGGGATAAAAGCCCGCCCATCAAGGGGGTTCGAGGCCCCGTAGATGGACAATTATTTTTTATTTCAAGACTAACTTTCAAGCATGGTATAATTATGGCATGATTAGAGCATATAAATACAAATTACGTCCTAACTCATGGCAAGCCAATCAATTTGATGAGTGGCTTAATTTGTTGCGGATGCAGTATAACTATAGGCTGTCAGAGCGTTTTAACTGGTATGAGTCCACTCGTTGCCCTCTCGATTCATGCTCTCTGGTATCATGCAGTATTGCTCCCATACTCGAACAGCCAGATTATTACTGGCAAAAGCGAGACTTACTCAATACCAAAAAGCTATTTCCTGAGTACAGACAGATTCATTCTCAGGTATTGCAGAATTGTGTTGAGAAAGTTAAAAAAGCTTTTGATCGATATATCAAGGCTGACAAAACTGGTCAGCGTTCTGGCAAGCCAAGATTTAAAGGGAAAGGTAGATATCACAGTTTCACCTATAGCCAGATGAAACAGGACTGCATCAAAGGTAATCGCATCACTTTACCGAAAATTGGTGACGTGAAGATTATCTTGCACCGTCCTATTCCCGATGGATTTAAAATCAAAACTGTTCAGATTGTCAAAGCTGCGGATGGTTACTATGTCACCTTGACTTTACAAGATGTCACCGTGCCAACCCTACGCTATGATATCAATCTCGATCGTGCAGTTGGTATTGATATGGGACTCAAGGATTTCTTGATAACCAGTGATGCTGATACTGTAACCATTCCTCAGTTTGCTAGAAAAGCCCAAAAGGATAAAAAACTGCGAAATAAATCTGTCTCTCGCAAAAAGAAAGGCAGTAATCGCAGACGAAAAGCTGTTAAACGTCTTGCTAAACATCATCAAAAAGTGGCAAGGCAACGCAGAGACTTTCATTGCAAGACTGCAAAGCGATTACTAGACAAATACGACCTAATTGGCTTTGAAGATTTGAATGTCAAAAGTTTGGCTAGAACTAGGATGGCAAAGTCAATCCTAGATGCTGGTTGGAGTGAATTCCTATCTATTCTGGTTTGTAAGGCTGAAAGTGCTGGCAAATTGGCTATAGCTGTGAATCCAAATGGCACTACCCAAAATTGTTCTAGTTGTGGTACTCGCATCCCTAAAACTATTGCCGACAGATGGCATAGTTGCCATGTCTGCGGTCTTGAACTAGATAGGGATGTGAATGCTGCAATTAATGTCAAGAATATTGCTGTCGGGCGGACAGTGATTAAAGCTCAGCGTGCTTCCGATGCAGATGCAGGATTAGCTGAGAAGCCCACCCTATACTCGTCCGCGAGTTAGGGTTGGGAGTCGTCACCAAGTCTTTAAACTATCTTCAAGGATAATCTACCGAAAAAACTCACAGCAGCGAGATAATCAAAATAGGGAAAAGATATCGGCCTAATAGACTTAGGTGCAATTCCAATTCGCAACCGGACGCACGGCCCGCCGGCAAATGATAGATCAGTATTTCTACCAGAAGCAGGAACAGGCAATTTGTGCGTCGATCGACGCTGACAAGATCAGAACAACATAGGCAAACTCAATCAACATGAGCTACTGCGTAAATCCGGGCTGTCCACATCCTCAAAACCCTGCTGACTCTATTCTTCAGTGTCAGACTTGCGGTGCGCGGTTATTGCTGCGCGCTCGCTACCGAGTCATTGAACCGTTAGGACAAGGAGGTTTTGGAGCTACATTTCTGGCAAAAGACATCTCATTGCCCGGTCAACCGAGTTGTGTAGTCAAACAACTGCGACCCAGTAGTTCGTCGCCGCGAGTTTTAGAAATGGCGCGGGAATTATTCAAGCGAGAGGCAAAAACCCTCGGCCAACTGGGCGACCACCCGCAAGTACCGAGGCTGCTAGATTATTTTGAAACGGAACAGCAATTTTACTTAGTTCAAGAGTATGTTAAAGGCTCGACATTGAAACAAGAAGTCAAGCACTCAGGTCGTTTCAACGAATCGGATGTTAAAAATTTTCTATTAGAAATTCTGCCAGTAGTGCAATATATCCACAGCCAAGGAGTAATTCACAGAGACATCAAACCCGCAAATATTATTCGCCGAGTTCAAGACGGCCACTTAGTTCTGATTGATTTCGGAGCGGTAAAAGACCAAGTTAGCCAAACAATATTATTAGACCCCGCCGACCAAAGCGCCAACACGAAATTTTCAGTCGGCACATTTAGTTTTGCTCCCCCGGAACAAATGGCGCTGCGGCCGATATTTGCCAGCGACATCTACGCGGTGGGGATGACTTGCTTGTACTTGCTGACAGGAAAATCGCCCAAGGATTTAGATTTTGATGGAGTAACCGGCGAAATTGTTTGGCAGCCCCACGTTCAGGTAAGCCCAAATTTTGCGCGGATTCTCGAAAAAATGCTGAAGCCGATGGTTGGTCACCGCTTCCAATCAGCAGCAGATGTCCTCAGAGCTCTCTCTGGCGAATTTGAAGACCCAAGTCTTGTCGATGGCTTGGCAACTCAATTCAACGGCTCTTCTCGTGCAGTTGAAGAACCGACAATATTTAATGAGGAGGGTTCTTCGTGGTCACGGCCTGAGAGCAAAATTAATCACGATTTACGATCGAACCACACCCGCGCTGGTAGAAGTTCCTTCACCCAATCCGGGAACACGGGGATGCAGCCCAGAGTTTCCCGGACTCTGGCTGAGTCAGGCAGAACTTTCGGAACGGTTGGACATTCTAGCGGCAATTTAGCAGCGTCAAAGCTATCGAAAGTTGCTCCTAAGTGGGACACCAATAGCTTGCGAGCGGCATATTTTAAAGGCAAGCGCGATTTTGCTGACTGCGATCTGTCTGGCCTACAACTGCAAAAATTGCAGTTAGCGGGAAGTAATTTTTATCAGGCTAGGTTGGTGAAGGCAAATTTGCAAGCAGCGGATTTGTCGGGGGCGAATTTGGGTCACGCCCGGTTAATTCAGGCGAATTTGCGAGATGCCAACTTGACAGAGGCTTATTGCAGCACTGCCAATTTTGAAGGCGCGGATTTCCGAGGTGCTGACTTGACGGGGGCTTATTTGACTAAGGCGAATTTGCGGGGAGCAAATTTGTGCGGGGCGAATCTTACGAACGCTACAGTTTCTGAGGAACAACTGGCAATGGCAAAGACCAATTGGCTTACTGTTAAGCCGGATGGTAAGCGGACTTTTGGATTTTAATAAGTCAGTTGTCAGTTGTCAGTTGTCAGTTGTCAGTAGGCAGTTGTCATAAGTTAACAGTCAACAGTCAACAGTCAACAGTCCACAGTCAACTCCCCCAGTCAGGTGAGTCGTCAGGAGGAAGCTCGATCGCCCCAAAGCCGCCTAAATTAAGAACTAGGAATGGAGGATTCGATCGCACCTAAACATGAAACTGCTCAACCGCCGCACTCGAACGCTTCTGTACACCGGCATCCTGGCGCTGGCCTACTTTGTTACCGGAAAACTCGCAGCGTCGATGCTGGGACTGGTGAAAGGCGAACCCTCCCCCGTGTGGCCGCCCGCCGGTATTGCTCTAGCGGCACTGCTACTGCAAGGGCGACGGATGTGGCCGGGAATTGTCCTCGGTTCGGTGCTGTTAAACTCTACCGGCGGTATACCGTCGGCTGTTATTGCCACATCGGCCTTTAGCGTCACCCTGCAAGCGCTGGCTGGAGAGGCTTTACTGACTTGGAGCGGATTTTCTACCAAACTCGATCGACTGCGAGATGTTCTGGCTTTAGTAGCGGGCGCTGTCATCGGGTCTACTCTTGTGGGTTCTATCCTCGGCAACTTGGGTACGTGCATTTTTGGTTGGGCTCAGTGGAGCAATTTCTCTCGCAACTGGTGGACTACGTGGCTCGGAGACGGCATGGGAATTTTGATTGTAACGCCCGTGCTGCTGACTTTGAACCACGTCGTTAACAGTTTTAAATTTCCACTAAAACTCAGATATTTCATTATTCTCAATTACTTGTTTAGGAACAGGCAAGATGCCTGTTCCACAAGAGATGAATTTTCTTGTGGAACAGGCATCTTGCCTGTTCTTGATAATGGTGTAAGAGGTGAGAAACAATCTCGGATTATTTCTATTTTAAAACCCTTTTTTAACTGGGAAAGTTACCAATCACAAGTTACAAATTATCCCCGGAGATTTCCTGCACCTGAAAACCGCTACAATCTTCTATTTTTAATCATTAATTATTCAGAAATAGCGCTCTGGCTGACTCTCTTGCTGAGCGTTAGCTGGCTATTTTTTTGCTCAAAAACACAAGCGGCGATCGCTCAGTATCCGCTGGAGTATCTGCCTTTTCCTCTAATAGTTTGGGCTGCCCTGCGGTTTCAACCGGCGGGAGCGATTTTTGCTTATTCGATCGTCTCTTACATCGCGATTTGGGGAGCAGTGCAGGGAGGCGGCCCGTTTTTGGCCAAAAGCGATAATCTCAAACAGGCGGTTTTATTTTTACAAGCTTTTACCGGTACGATCGCCCTTGTGGCTCTGATGTTGGCCGCCGCCGTAGCAGAACGCCAGCAAGCGCTGGTGGAGGTGCGCCGCACGGCAGCCATGCTGCGCGATCGCGAAGCTAGTTTAGCCAACGCTCAGCGCATCGCTCACTTGGGAAATTGGGATTTAAATTGCGCCGCCCTCACAGCAACTGACAACTGCCAAGAATCCGCAGAACATCATATATCTAATATCGAATTGCGGTGGTCAAACGAACTTTACCGCCTCTTGGGTTTTGCTCCTGGAACTGTCAAACCGACACCAGAAGTTTTTTTGCAGGCGGTACATCCAGAAGACCGAGAATTGGTGGCGCGATCGCAGCGCCAAGCTATGTTTGAACGCCAAGCCTATTGCATTAACTACCGAATTGTGCTGGCAGATGGCTCCGAACGTACTGTCTGCGAACAGTCGGCAATTGAGTCAGGGGCGATCGCCGCCACAGTCCAAGACGTTACCGAACGCCACCGCGCGGAAACCGCTTTGCGGGCGTCCTCCGATCGCGATCGCTTGCTCTCAGAAATCGCCCTGCGAATTCGCAACTCCCTCGACCTCGAAGAAATTCTCAATACTACTGTTGCCGAAGTCCGGCAATTTTTCAAGGCAGACCGCGCTTTCATCGGTATTGTGGACGCGGACGGGGTAAATCTTCCTAGCCCGGTGTACGGTAAGGTTGTGGCCGAGTCTGTGGGAAGCCAATGCCGTTCTCTTTTGGGGTGGGTACTCGCTGACGAGAATCATCTCGAAAGCCAGAAAACTTTTTATGCTAACAACCGCGTCCGATCTATCTCCGATTCTGCTAGCGTTCAACTCAGCGTTCCAATTGCCCAATTGTACAGCGACTATCAAATTCGCGCGACGTTAAATGTGCCGATCTTCCTGGGGGATGAATTGTTCGGGATCTTGGCCGTCAACCAGTGTTCGGGGCCCCGCCAGTGGCAGGAATTTGAAATTGATTTGTTGGAAAAACTCGCTACCCAAGTGGCGATCGCTCTACAGCAAGCCCAACTTTTGCAGCAGGTAAAAGCTCTCAATGCCAACTTGGAATCTCAAGTCGAGGAACGCACCCACCAACTACAGCAAAAAATGCACGAGTTGCAAGAAAGCAACCGCTTGAAAGACCTATTTTTGCACGCAGTTTCTCACAATCTCCGCACTCCTGTTATGGGAATGTTAATACTGCTAAAAAATTTGCTCAACAAATCGCCCTCTGACTCTCTACAAGATGTTCCGGTTTCTCGATCGATTTTGCAGCGCATCGTTCAGGCCAGCGAACACCAGTTGACTATGGTTAATGCCCTGCTCGACGCTCACGCTAGCGAGGTCAAAGGGATTGTTCTCAATACTGTACCGCTGCATTTGCCGTCTTTAGCTTCAGCCATTGTTGCCGATTTAGAACCGATGCTGGCCAAAAATCAAGCAAGTTTGACTCAGGATATTCCGGCGGATTTGCCACAAGTCAATGCCGATCGCCAACACTTGCAGCGGGTGCTAGAAAATCTGTTGACTAATGCTATTAAACACAATCCTCCAGGAGTCAATATAACTTTTAAATCCGAGGTAATTGAAGTTGAAACAGCGCTCAGTTATGAAGAAAATTCCCAGGTTTTAACATCGCCCAATAATCCGCTTGCCCGCTGTATCGCTAATGGGATATCTGCTGCGGGCGATCGTCCTAGGATGGGCGAGACCACCCTGAAAAATCAGGAAACCCTGGCCAAATTCAACCTCGACGGCAGTTGCAAAATGCCCCGCTATCAGGGTCAAATTGGCAATATCGGCAGCAAATTGCCCGGTGTCACCGTAAAAATGGTTCGCTGTACTGTAACAGATAATGGAGTGGGAATCAGCGCCAAACAGCGGGAATCTTTGTTTGAACTTTACGTTCAAGACCCGAATAGCCGACAATTAACAGGGCTGGGTTTGGGATTGTACCTCTCCAAGCAAATTATCAAAGCTCACGGCGGCGAAATCGGCGTCGAAAGCACTCCCGGAGGTGGCTCGACTTTCTGGTTTTCGCTACCTGCTGTTAACTCGGATGATCGATCTTCCCCAATCCTTTAATCTCTAATCTAAAATCCGCGCAACCCCTAAGTTTTGGGACTCACAGTCAACAGTCAACAGTCAACAGCCAGCAGTCAACAGTCAACAGTCAACAGTCAACAGTCAACAGTCAACAGTCATTCCGGTGCAACCGGAATTGATATAATCTAAAAGCTAAAATGGTATGACCTATTTGGGCAATGCAAAACCAGTTCAGGCATTAACGGTTTACGAGGGGTGGCGCGATCGCTTCCTCCGAGATCGGCTGCGCCCTGCTGTCGGAATTGCCATCTTTTTTGCCTTCACAATAACTGTCTATTTTCTGGGCGAAAGATTCTTCGCTCGCCAGGAGTTTGAAAGTGTTTATTTGTACACGAGCGCTGCTGTAGAATTGGGTTTATTGACCTGTTTTGTGTTGCAAAAAACCTCCTTCGGACAGCGCTATCCCGGTTTGCTATTTTTGGGTTTTTCGTGGTCGCTGACGGTGATTGTACAGCTTGGGCTAGCTGTCGCACAAGCCGGGGAATTACCAATTTTTACCTGGAGTTTAGCGTTTCTGATCCAAGCTACGGTGATGCCCGTCCGCTGGCGTCTCCACCTGATTTCTCAACTCGGCGTTTTGTGTTGCCACGTCGGGATAAATTTGGTTTTAAATCTAAGTTTTGCTAAGTATACTCCTTTTAAGTTGACCGGGTTGTACTTATATTTGTTTTGGTTTTGTTTGATTTGTGACTTGTCCGTTTATTGGTACGAATGTCTGCAACGGAAAGAGTTTAGTACGAGGCGTGAGTTGGAATCTGCTTACCAGCAGTTGGAGGCGGCGGAGGCGAAGTACCGCAGCATTTTTGAGAATGCCGGCGAGGGGATTTTTCAAAGCACTCCCGATGGCCGTTATATTACTGCCAATCCAGCTTTGGCGCGGATTTACGGCTGCGATTCCCCGGAAGAAGTGACGGCAAAGTTTACTGATATTGAGCGGCAGTTGTACGTCGATCCGGCTCGCAGAAATGAGTTTTTGCGATCGATCGAGAAAAGCGGCACAGTATCGGATTTTGAATCTAAAATTTACCGTTCAGACGGCAGTATTGTGTGGATTTCTGAGAAGGCGCGGGCGGTACGGGACAGCAGCGGCGCTGTGCTTTATTATGAGGGTTTAATTGAGGATATCACGCAGCGCAAACAGGCACAAGAATCGCTGCGGCTGTTTATCCACGCTCTTTCTCACGACTTGCGAAACCCGGTAGCGGGAATGTTAATGGTGCTGAAAAATTGGCAGACGAAACCTGGGGATTCGATCGCAATTCCCCGTTCTGTTTTGGATCGGATGATTCAAGGTAGCGAGCAGCAATTGCGCTTGATAAATTCGCTGTTGGAAGTTCACGCCGGGGAATTGCGCGGTTTGGTTCTGCACTGCGAATCGGTTAACTTGAGGGCGATAGTTGAAGCCGCTGCGACCGATTTGGAGCCTTTAATGAATGAGGGTAAAGCTACTTTTAAAAATTTAGTCCCGGATGATTTGCCAGCCGTGAATGCTGACAAAACTCAGTTGTGGCGCGTGTTATCTAATTTAATAGCTAATGCTTTGAAACACAATTTTCCGGGACTGAATTTAACAGTTTCTGCTCAAGTAATCAAGGCTGAAAAATTAACTATAAATCAAAGGAGAGCCAAACAAGACATCGACAAATTACCGATTACCAATCCACAATCCCCCATTACCAATCCCCAATCCCCAATCCCCAATCCCGGAAGTAGGATGATTTACTGTACCGTGGAAGATGACGGGGCGGGAATATTGCCGGAACAGTGCGAACATCTTTTTGACCTTTACGTTAGGGGTGATCAATCCCGACACTCCGTCGGTTTGGGTTTGGGTCTATATCTTTGTCGGCAAATTATTAATGCTCACGGCGGCCAAATAGGGGTAATTAGCACTCCCGGTGCTGGGGCAAGTTTTTGGTTTACTTTGCCGCTGGCTGAGAATTTTCGGTAATTTTTTGGTATTTTAAATTACATTTAATCTAGCAATCGTGTCATATATTAAGAACGTTCTTAATTGCGGAAACCCTTGCGAAATATGCTTCTGCCTTCTTCCTTCTTGCTGCGGCTATACTTGTGTTGTGCCGTCGCAGGTGCTTTTTGAGTGGTTCAAGCCAAATCAGTAGATCGGACTATTTCGAGCGGACTATTGATATTAATTTAAAACCGTGGTAGAGTGAGCAAAATGTTTTCCAAGGAAAAATAAATTTCAGATCTTCACATTTTCTTTAGAAACATCATTTAATCTAGAAAATCTCTAAAACTAGATAAAAAATATGCAATTTATGTTGGTCGAGCAAAGCTCAGAAAATACAGCTAAAGACGATGCAGCTAAATATAACGAGCGGTCGTTATCCACTTTAATTCGGACGCTCCGTCTTTCCCAAGGTTACTTTTCTTTCGTTTTAGTCAACTGCAACTCGCTGGCTTTGCGGCAGCAAATAGTCGATCGCCTGCAAGTAAATTGTCCCGTGAAACCGCAGCAACTGTTTTTGCCCAAATCGGCTACAACTCTCTACAGGACAATCGCAGCAGAAATAGACGGGGAACAGCCTCCAGCTTTAATGCTCCTCGGTTTGGAATCAGTAGAGGCGATCGATAGATTGCTGGTTTCTACCAACCTACTATGCAGCGAATTCAGCAAAACATTTTCGTTTCCCCTCGTCTTTTGGGTGACGGATGAACTTCTGAGAAAAATCATTCGCACCGCCCCGGATTTATACAATCGGATGACGACAATTAGATTCATCAGTCCTTAGTAATCAGCCGATCGATTTTAGATTTTAGATTTTAGATTTTAGATTTTAGGTTTTTAACCGTCAACAGTCAATCGATTTTAGATTTTAGATTTTAGATTTTAGATTTTTAACAGTCAACAGTCAACAGTCAACAGTCAACTGTCTATTGTTAAATTCGGCTTCCCAAATCCGAACTAATTCTCGCGCCGCCGCAGTTCCCTCCGCAGGAAAACTTGCCAAAAAGTCTTTATCAGCCCCCACGTCGTAAGGCCCTTCCTTAAACTCCAAAATCACAGTATCCGGTGTCAAAGCTACTAACGTGTGAATAGTGCCCTCTGGCAGTTCGACAGCGCGAGTCGGGCCGGCCGCGCTGACTCGCAAGGAGCGCAGGATTTGACCGTTTTCGTTCAAAATAACAATACCGACTTCTCCTTGAATCACCACAAAAAACTCAAAACCGTTAACTGCAGGCGGGCGCAGGTGTTGGTGAGGGCGGACATAAGTGCCCGGTTGCAGCACGTTGACAAACCGCTGCACCTTTTCAGACAAATCGTGGAAATTGTAATTTTGTCGCTGGCGGGGACTGCGGCGGGAGGAAGCGGCAACTTCGTCTAGCAATTCTTGCGTCAGCAATTTGATCGGAGGGGACTGCACAACAGATATCCTGTATTTAAGAGTTTGTGAACAAATGGGCTAGTCTGGGATCATCGTTATCAGCATCTCTTGACACATGGAAATCGCAACTCAGGTGCGTATCACTAAGGCAATGCGTTTGTCAAGTATCTTTAGAACAACTATTAGCCCGATCGCCCTTTTGACTATTCTAGTCTGCGCCAGTAGCGTTTCTGCCTCTGAACCGAGGGTGGCACTGTTGGTTCAGCAGGAATTCTCACAGCAGCAACTTAAAGAAGAAATTCGCGATCGAGTTCAAGAAGAAGTTGACATTGCTTTCGGGCGCATAGCCGTACTGCTTAACGGGCTGATAATTGCCCTAACTTTGTTTCCGACAGCAGCCGGAGTCGGGGTTTGGTTTCTGTTGAGTAAATTGTCCAAGCAGACAACAATTGCCCGCCAAGAAATTGAAAGTCTCCATTACGATACAATCTCTCAATTAAAACTATTAATTTCGGACGCTGAAACTATCTTAGGCGAAATTCAACACCAAAGTCACGCGGCGGATGCAGAAACAGACTTGTTATTTCCCGACGCCCAAATTCAAGAATTTGCTCCGGTTAACTATGGCAATTACCAACAGCTATTGACGGCCGCCGACTATGCTAAACAGGGAGATGCTTGTTTCTTTGAAAACCGTTATCAAGATGCGATCGCAGCTTACGATCAGGCCCTGAAGATTCAGCCGGATTTAGCCGATACTTGGAATAACCGAGGAGTAGTGCTCACGAGAATGCAGCGGTATCCAGAGGCGATCGCCTCTTACGAACAAGCTACTACAATTCGTCCGAATTATCCCGATGCTTGGAACAATCGAGGCGTGGTATTGTTGGAGTTGCAGAAGTACCAGGATGCGATCGGCTGTTACGAACAGGCAATTCAAGCCAAACCCGATTATGCCGATGCTTGGAACAACCGAGGCGTTGCTTTTTCCAAAATGCAGGAGTACGAACAAGCAGTAATTTCTTACAATCAAGCCCTACAAATTAAAAATGATTATACTGACGCTTGGAACAATCGAGGCGTTGCACTCTCCAAATTGCAAAAATACGAAGATGCGATCGCTTCCTACGACAATGCTGCTAAAATCCGACCTGATTTTTACAGAATTTGGTACAACAAAGCCCGATGTTATGCCCTACAAGGTAAAATTGAATTAGCAATTGAAAATTTAAAGCGCGCCCTCAATCTCAATCCGAATGTGTGTAAAGAGTTGGCAAAAAGTGAAGCTGATTTGGAGAAGATTCGCGAACATGAGGCATTCAAGCAGTTGATAAGTTAATACATTGAGCCTAGGGCTGTAATTAAGAAACCGGGTTTCTCTATAATATTTTTTAGAATGCCCAACTTGTCTGAGAAACCCGGTTTCTGGTTCAAGTAGTTGAGCTTTAGCCCATTCGAGTAGCACTAATTCCATTTTTCTATAGTGGGCTTATATAGCCAATGATTAATTTTTTCTTCATTGACAAAACCTTTTAATGACGGATCGGGCCAAATATGTATTTTTTCTAAACATTGTAGTTCTGTTGCTGCTGTTTCAATAAATCCCCATTGTCTCATAAAAGTTTCAGCCCAAGATTTTTTAGTCATAATTGACTTGGCAAAATCTAAACCTGCTGCTAACATTCTTTGACCATTTGAGCCTCTGGCATTAATGGGTTCCCAAAATATTAATTCTGGATTAATTTGCATAAATTTATCTAAATTAAATCTAAAGTCATCTAAAGTCATCATAGGTGGAGTGGGAGCCATTGCTACATATAAACGACAATTAGCCTGATATGCCTTTTCTAAGGCTTTATATCTATCGGAAGATAAAGGTGCTTGTGGTTCAATTTTTTTTAGTAATTCATCATTTATACAAGGAATACTCATACCTAATGTAATATTAGGATTAACGAGAATATCTAAATCTTTTTGCCACAATAAACCACGAGTTAAAATTCTAATTTTTTTATTATGTTTAAGTAAAATTTTTATTGTTTGACGAGTAATTTCTGCTATTTGTTTATTTTGATAAGGATCGGTGCCGGAACAAAGTAAAACAACTCCTTTACCTGAAGGTGTATTTTCCCATTTTCTTTTCCTGGTCAAAACATTTTCTAATTTTTGGGGAATTTCCTCTCTAATAAAAAGATATTTTCCCCAATCTAATTGAGGATTATCTACTCCTTTTTGATGTAATCTTTTTTGTTGTGTTCTAATACTTGGAGTCGAAGGAACATAACAAAATGTACATCCATGTAGACAGCCCGATGCTATGTTAACAACATAGTCACATAGACTTTTTTTATTTAAAGCACTCTTCTGGAGTGGATTGACTATTGTTTCTGTCCCAGTAATCATAATTTTCATCACAATTGAACTTAATTAATCTTTGAGAAATTTATTTTTTCATATGAAATCTGTTAAATAAAGATAACTGTTTCATATTTGTCATTGTTATTATATCACAATTTTCAAGATTATTACTTTGAGTTTCTTTATATAAATTTGTTTGTTTATTTTTTCTCATAATTTTTATTTGTTTCTCTTCTCTTAAGAGTTTAAGATATTCACAATAATGTTCTCTAGTCGCAGGATTGAATTCCATTGTTTTATTACAAAGTTCAATAAAGGTAACGCCTTCAGAATTATTTTCAAGGACTAAAGTATCTAAATCATTACTAAGTCTTTCAATACAAGCTATTTTACTATGCTGGCTAATATCTAGCTGCAAATCAAGCTGATGTTCTTCATAATAAGATGCTGTTCTAAATCCATACCCATAAATTTCATAATGATATTGATAATTAATGTTGTTATATAACCAACTACTATCTTTCATAACTTCTAAAGCTCTTAAATGACTACAAATATGGATTAAATAATATAAAACTCTTTTATCTTTAGTAGGAATCATTGCAAATGTGAAAACTTTTTTAGCATTTCCTTTCTCTCGAAATAATCTCATTGATTCATCTCGAAATTTTGCCTCCCTACCAAAACCTTGTAATTTTTCTAAATTTTTAAAATAATCTTCTGCTTCAAGTTTTTTATAAAAATTTTCTCTTTCTTTACCATTTTTGTCAATTACAAATCTTTCAATATCTCTAGCCATAAGTGTATATATTATTTCCGATTTGTTCAAGCTATTTATTTTTCTAAAGCTTTCCATAGAAACATTAAGATATCCATAAGGATCTAGAAAGAATAAAGAATGACCTCTTCTCTGTTCAGCTTGAAAAACGCAATAATTAACCTGGTTTTCAAATTCATCACTAATAAATTCACACTGTTCTATTCGTTGGCCTATTCCTTTAGGAAATTCCGTTGTAAAAGTATGTATTTGTTCATCCAATAACTCTTCAAATCCTGCTTGGCACATAGCAACATTTTTAAGACATTTTAAATGCTCTTTATTTTTTTCTATAAAAATAAACTTTACATCTAAAGAATAAGTCCTTTGTGATTTTAAATAACCTTCTCTCACGGCATTTATTAAGCGAATAGGTGAACCCTGCCAAGTATTATGTGATTCTCGATCGTTATAAATACCTCCTCCAGAAAAACCATCAACAATAGTAAAAGTTTTGACCCCATGTTTTCCTGTCCCATAAAGCGTACAAATTAAATCTGTAACATATTGCTCTATTAATAAATGCTTAGTTTTAGTATGAGGTGCAATATTAGGAATGTTTGTACCATCAGCAGACCATGTAGTATCAGAGTTACTCATTGTTTAGACTCCTTGGATAAGCGCTCTATTTATTTTAATATATTTTACTAATTTTCACTACCCGAATCTGGCGATCGGTTAGTTGTCTAGCGCATAGGCTAATCTTACTCAATTAGATTGAATGCCCCATGCTTTTAGGCGATGGGGCCCATGCCCGATGCCTTATTCGCTACAAATATTTCTGCAACAACAAACCCATTTTCTCCTTAGTTGCGGCCGGCACTTGATCCAACCGAGTCAGAATTGCATATTTTAAAGCTGAATGTGCATCAGATACTGGGGGATTTTCTGTTAGTCTACGGACTGTTTCTTGAATGACTTTTTGAGCATTCTCTGCATTTCGGTGCAAATTAGCTATTACCATTTCTACAGTTACGCTGTCGTGATCTTCGTGCCAGCAGTCGTAATCGGTGACTAATGCTAAAGTTGCGTAGGCAATTTCTGCTTCTCTGGCTAATTTTGCTTCCGGCAAATTTGTCATTCCGATGACTGTCGCCCCCCAACTGCGGTAAAGGTGGGATTCTGCTTTTGTGGAAAATGCGGGGCCTTCCATGCAGACGTAAGTGCCGCCCCGGTGCAGGGTAACGTCGGTGAGGTTCAAGGATTCGATCGCACTTGCCAATACTTTAGCCAATTCGCCGCAAACCGGATCGCCGAATGTGATGTGAGCAACAATTCCTTCTCCAAAAAAGGTAGAAACTCGATTTTTTGTGCGATCGATAAACTGATCCGGCACTACCATATCTAAAGGTTTCGCCTCTGTTTTCAGGGAACCAACCGCCGACGCTGAGATTAAATACTCAACTCCCAAACTCTTCATGGCATAAATATTTGCGCGATACGGCACTTCTGAGGGCAAAAAAGTGTGGTTGCGGCCGTGTCTAGCCAGAAATGCTACCGGCGTACCGTCCAATGTTCCCACAATGGCGGCATCGGATGGCGCTCCAAAAGGTGTATCAATTTTCACCTCTTCAATATCCTTGAGGGCCTCCATTTTATACAAACCGCTGCCGCCGATAATTCCGATTTTTGCTTGTGCCATTTTTACTTTCTGCCTGAGTTTTACAAGAGTGATTCTATCGGGCCATCGTTAAGTTGGCGTAAAGATAATTCAAGATTTCGTGACAATAGTGATCTTACTTACAATATATTGTCACAAAATATATGTGATCTTAATCACAAAGTAGCTTCACAAAATCTTTAAAAATAAAGGTACACAGTTCTGTTACCTACCTTTAGCGTGTTAAGACCATGACAGTCAGCTCTGCTAACCTGCCCAAAATCTCGATCGAGGCGATTGTCGAGCGCATCTTTGCTTTTCGCCAGATTACCCCCCTTGACAGACGGCTGCTGAAATCAGCAATGCTAGCCCAGAAAGGTCTGAACGAAAAAGACCAGTGTCACATCAACCGAGTGTGTCAGGGCATCCAAAACGGCTTGATTTTAGTTGTAGAATAAATTTGCAGCACTATCTCTTGCGAGATCAAGAAGGTGTTTTAAAATTTGTGTCTGAGTCTGTATCTGCTGGAACTGCGTTTGGGCGCCGTTTTAGTATTTTTCGCGAGCAATTGAGCAACATCACAAATAATATTATTTATATCGTTTCCGGTTGCATCGGAATTAATAAAATCGAGTCAACAGTTAACATTCAACCATTCAGTTTTTCGACCCCTCCTTCTACAGTCAGCAGTCAGTCGATTTTAGATTTTAGATTTTAGATTTTAGAATTGATACCAATTTTTTATGAGGCCCCGTAGAATCCGATCCCCCCTAGCCAAGGGCGGGCACGGGGGCACCGCCCCTACTAAGGGTGGGACAAGATTCCGATCTTTCGTCCCCCAACAACCAGGGGGAGTAGGGGGTATGCGAGGGGGATCTAGATATGTGCAACTTCACATTAAATTGGTATGACTCCACAGATGAATCGGGAAGCTGGAAATTAGGTGTAAAATATTTCGCTTGTCAACAGTCAACAGTCAACAGTCAGCAGTCAACAGTCAACAATCATTTCGCTCGTGCAACCGGAATTGATATTACGTCTTATCGATCAAAATTCAACAACCAAAAGCCTGTATAAGTCATGCCACTATCATCGGGCTGGACTAACAAAAAATGCAATCCTTTACTTAATTGCTTGCGCTGTTGGTAGATTTGGGCCGCCGCTTTCACCTCGCTATCTTCAAAAGTAGCCACAACCCACCTATCTACTAACCCAGCTTCCAATATCAATCCGTCTGGTTCTCCAGCAATATAATTCAAAGCAAAAGGTTTGGCATCCTGAAGCCATCTAGCCAACCGCATAGACTGGCGCCCGCCGTCAATCACAACTCCCGGTACGGGTACTGTTGAGGCCAAGCCCAAATTGAGCGGTAACAGCAATTCTGGCATTTCCAAGATGGGCAAGGGACGCCCTTGGAAAGCCTCTTCAATGTCGCCGGCGGGTAGGGAAGCAAAACGCCAGCCATCGCCCCAGAGGTTTTCGGGTAAGGGTACGGGCGGCGGCGAGTCGAGGGCGATCGCACTGTAAGTTTCACCTGTATAATTAGGCATACTCGAATATTCTTTGGCGCGTTGTTGCAGCAGCAATTTCAGAGCCGCAGTGCGCCGAGTCGCTTCCACCTTGACGCCCAAAACTTTACCCGCAGCTTCGATTAAGCCCAGAGACTGAGGCCTAAATACTTTAATCAAATCTGGCAAATTCTGAGTTTGAGCTTGCTGCTGCAACTGCGAGGCTAGCCAATTAGAATTTGCGTCCCCCTGGCGACAAACAGCGCTAAATTGAAAACGGCCTTCCGAGTCGCAAATTAAGAGTTCCCACAGTGGTTTGCCAGTTTCGTCTTGGAGAGGGCGGCGGTAAAAATCAGCTTGCCAAATACGCATAAATAATTAAAATTTAAAATCTACAACTCGATAATTTTAATATAGCTTGGGGACACTGCGATACAATACCGCTCCCATGAGAAAAAACTTCGAGCGATATATTCTCAGTTCCTAGTTGACTTTTGTTTCAATATCTTACACCCGTTAAAAAAACTGCAAGTGTAGGCCAGCGCTCCCCACCGTGGTAGTAATCAGTAATTCCCAATTATAAAATCTAAAATCTAAAATCTAAAATCTAAAATAGAATAACGGCTCGCTTAGCCATTTTCCCTTAGTAATTAGCCATTCCCAAATTTATTTAAGATGGTGAACCAAATACATATCCAACTCTCCTTTATTTTTAGCATAAATTTTGCCTCGGTATTCGCATTCAAAAAAATCTCTAACTAATTCAAACGTTTCCTGAGAGATATTGATATTTCCAGGTACGCCGGAAGATTCCATCCGAGAAGCAGTATTAACTGTATCTCCCCAGACATCATAGGAAAACTTTTTATGGCCAATTACCCCAGCAAGTATTGGGCCTGAATGAATGCCAATGCGGATATCCCAATAAGGAATATTTTGTTGAGCTTTCTGCAATTTCCGCAAATCCATGAACTGTCGGATTTCTATGGCAGCAAGTACAGCGTCAAAGGCGTGTGTTGCGCGAGGCGTAGGAATTCCCGCCGCGCACATATAGCTGTCGCCAATAGTTTTCAATTTTTCCATAGAGTATTTATCCATCACGCGATCGAAATAAGAAAAACAATAGTCTAGTTCGTCAACTAACTCTCGCGGCGTCATGTTTTCAGATAACTGAGTAAAGCCTTTAAAGTCAGTAAATAAAACCGATACGCTATCATAATAAAGTGGTTCCACTTTGCCGTTATTTTTGAGTTCCTCGGCAATTTCAAGCGGGAGCACATTCAACAGTAGCTGGTCAGATTTGTGCTTTTCGGCATCGAGTTCGGAATACAGGCTATTTATCTCTTTAAAGCGTTCAGCATTTCGGATAGCTGAAGATAGTTGCAAAGCCAAAAGATAGCCAATCCGCAAGTCTTCTTGAGTGTAAGCCCCCGGCTTAGTTGTGGCAAAATTTATTGTTCCTAAAACCTTACCTTCGCTTTCCAAAGGAAGGATAATCTGCGAAGCGTAGGGGGATAAAATAGCACTAGCATCCGCTTGTTGAATTAATTGAGGTTGACGTGTTGTGAAAGCTTTCTTAATAGGGCCACCCTCTGTCAGGGCTGAAATATCTACAGGGATATGCGGGCCAAATAAAGTCATGCAAGCATTAGTGCTGTGCAGGCAAACGCTACAGTGTTCAAAGTCCAGCAGCCATTTGGCTTGCTTACCTACTACCCGCAAAATTTGGCCCAGATCGAGGGTGCGGTTAATGGCAGTGGCAATTTCGTTGACGGCGGAAATGCGGATGGAAAGCGCTTGAGCTTCTGCTAACAAATGGCGGGCTGTCAACAGAAGCTCTTCTCGATCTTGATCTTCTAGCCGATCGCCCATAATAGGGGTATACAATATAGATTACAGAGCATCTATTTCGAGGGCTATTGAATCCGTATATCGGTTGACAAAGCTAAACAGGTCGGCTGTTGCAATAATCTCAAATATTTCAGAATCATCTAGCCCTAAATCCCGCAGGTTTTGGTAATCACTTTCTGTCACTTCCAGGGGTTTAGTAGCAGCAAGCAAGCCAAAGGTAATTACGGCTTTATCACGTTTTGGCAAAGGGCAGTTGGCAAAGTCAGAAACTAGGGTTCGCAGGATTTCTTCGCTCATCCCCAACGCTGACAATCCGTGCAGGTGAACTTGGAGAGCGTACTCGCTATTATTGGATTGGGAAATAGCGACGCCCACCATTTCTTTAAGCGTGCGGGGTAAGTCTCCTTGCAGGATGGTTCCCCGGAATTTTTTCCAATTTGCTTCTAATATGTCAGGGTTGATTGCCATTGACTTGAACAGGTTGGGGACGATGCCAAACCCCAAGTCTGTCAAGATTTCTTCGTAAACTGCTTTGGCTTTAGGATCGGTAAGTTGCTCGTATTCTATAAGTGGAAAGTGTGTCATTGTTGTGTGGAACTTGACGGCAGTTAATTTGGGTTGGGATTTACGTATTTGTTATGTAACACCACTCAAAGGGCGAGGTTACGAGCTATCTGGGCTTTAGTCGGATTGATAATAAAATGCACCGCTGTCAGCAAACCGCGAATCATGAAAATGAGCTAGCAACAAATATAATTATTGAGGCTGGATTAAACCTGCAATTAGAGCAGTAACCGGAGCCAAGAAAATTATTTTGCGATCGGGTTATAGTGCTAATCTTAGATGTTTCCAATGGCTGCTGTCAAGTATGGGCAATTCATGAGGCGCGGCGGTGTGAAATCTTACCAAAACTCTTGAATTAGATAATGCTGTTCCGTTCGCTAATTTTTAGGCAAAAAACACTGTTCGATCAATCGCTCCGGCTCCACAAATGCCCGAAATCTTATGCTCCGGGGCGCGTACAGGGGAAGAAACAAAACGCTGTGCGATCGAGTTTATTGAATTAATCAGAAGCTCGATCGACAACCCATGCCCCAGATAAGCTAGGCTAACGCCTGCGACTGGAGTTATTATGGGTAAACTGTAAACTTCTATCATTGTCGCTGCATTTGCTATGAACCCTGCCCTGACTCAATTTGGCGCTCAGATGTCCCACCTCACGGGAGTTCGGGCAATTATGAAAGATATTATTGAAACTCTCAGAGCCGGCAGCGGGCAGGAGTTTATCAATTTGAGCGCCGGAAATCCGGTGATTTTGCCGGAAGTCGAGCAGTTGTGGCGCGACTGCACTGCGGAACTTTTGGCGGGCCCGGAATACGGCGAGGTGGTTTGTCGCTACGGTTCCAGTCAAGGTTATCAGCCGTTGATTGATGCGGTGCGGACGGATTTTAATCAGCGTTACGGACTGAATTTGACCGATCGCAATATCCTAATTACTCCCGGAAGTCAATCGATTTACTTCTACGCAGCCAACGCTTTCGGCGGCTACACTACACCCCCCCCATCCCCCCCTTACCAAGGGGGGGCTAGGGGGGGTAGCCTTAAAAATATTGTTTTACCGCTGAGCCCAGACTACACAGGTTACGGCGGCGTTAGCTTGATTCCCGAAGCGGTAGTCGCTTGCAAACCCACTCTCGATATTGATGCGGCTGCTCACAGGTTCAAATATCGCCCGGATTTCAGCCAATTGTCGATCGACCAAACCACCGGTTGCGTCATTTTTTCCCGTCCCTGCAACCCCACCGGCAACGTTCTCACCGACGACG
Source organism: Microcoleus sp. D2_18a_B4 (assembly GCF_036702475.1). Classification (NCBI taxonomy): domain Bacteria; kingdom Bacillati; phylum Cyanobacteriota; class Cyanophyceae; order Oscillatoriales; family Microcoleaceae; genus Microcoleus; species Microcoleus sp. D2_18a_B4. The sequence continues at coordinate 12,175 of NZ_JAUBTL010000036.1, read as the reverse complement.
AAGTTAAGAAGATTGCCGATTTAGCAGCCGCTTTCGACGTGCCGGTGTTCGTTGATTCCGCCTACGGCCCTCCCTTTCCGTCCTTGAATTTTACCGAAATGACGCCGATTTTTGGCGGCAATATCGTGCACTGCATGAGTTTGTCGAAAGCCGGATTGCCGGGTGAAAGAATCGGAATTGCGATCGGCGATGAAAAAATCATTCAAATATTAGAATGTTTTCAGACCAATATGTGCATTCATTCGCCGAGATACGGACAGGCGATCGCAACGCGGGCCATTGCTTCCGGCGCTCTTGCTGATATTTCCATCAACGTAATTCGGCCGTACTATCAAAGCAAATTTGCGATCGTAGAAAGCACTCTAGAACAAGCAATGCCGAAAGATTTGCCGTGGTTTTTGCACCGGGGCGAAGGAGCAATATTCGCATGGTTGTGGCTGAAAGATTTGCCAATGACTGATTGGGAACTGTATCAAGAGTTGAAGAAAGTTGGCGTAATTGTCGTGCCAGGAAGTTCTTTCTTCCCCGGTTTGCGGGAAGATTGGCAGCACAAACATGAGTGTTTACGCATCAGTTTGACTGCAACAAATGATGAGATTGAAACTGCCATGAAACGCTTGGCTCAAATGGTAGAAAAGCTTTATCAGTCAGTTGACAGTTGACAGTTGACAGTTGACTGTTAACATTCCCAATACTTCGGGTACGCGGTTCCCGATCGACTCGTGCTAAGCGTAGCCAAAGTAATAAGATGTTCTGCATTTAAATGGTCTGTGAAAAAACAATCAAACTCTTGTGGGATGGGCGTCCTGCCCGCATCTAACAGGCAATTTAAATGCGCGACAGCTTATCGATTTCGTACTGGGATAGATTCAGATTATAGGTTATAGAAAACATTCCCAAGTCCCCATTTTTCACTTAAACAACCCGATAAACAAAACTCAGAGTTGCCCAAACATTCACATCCAAAGCCCAATCATCCGTCGATATCCCCACTTTCTGCACCCCCGGAATGCTAGCCGCGTGCAAATCTTCGAGCACCGCCCGCGCCACATTTAAAGGATTCAACAACACTCGAATGGGCAGGGCATCCCTCGTTTGCTGCATTTCGGCTTCTATTGCAGCCAGAGTTCGATCGAAGGTACTCTCACTAAATATAATCATAGTTTCCGCAAGTCCGATCGGCCCCGATACCGCCCACCCGCTCGCCCCAGCCGCCGGCACGGTCAAATTCTCCCCAGGAGCGATCGCGCGCGACATAACCCCCACAGCGTCTTTGCTCTCAGCGCCGAGCACAGACAGCCGTCCCGCGCAGTCCGAGCAAAACACCGCAAAGTAAACCGGGCGATCGCTGTCGTTATACAATCTGTACCGAACTCGGCTGCCCTCGGGTAAACTTAGTATATGAGCGCTTGCGGATTTCTCACTTTCCCCGCTCAGCGGTTCCAGCCGATAATCACCGCCGGCCCGCACAGGCTCTCGCTGCGCCACAGCCCGTGCTTGCGGTGCGAGAGTTGCCAGAACCGCCCGCACCTTCAGGCGCGAAGACCCCTCATTGACTGTCAGCCGCAGCAACTTCCCCGCCTGCAGCGCTTTCAACTGGGGAGTCAAGCGCTGCACCGCCACCTTGACTGCTTCTCCCCCGTCGCCCTGAGTATCGGGAATCAGCATTTGAGCCAAAGAAAACAAACCGTAACGGCTGGGATACGAAGCAGGCTCGTGAGCTGAGACTGTTTCGGCTAAAGTTGTTTCCGGGAGTCTGCCGAACCGACAGTCAGCCGGTTGCTCACTGCCTACCGCCGCAAGTTGCGGCAAAGTCGCAAAGGCACTGGTAGCGTCCACCCGCTCGATGCGTTCCAAACCTGAGTCCAAAGCTACTGTCAAACCGATATTTCGCGGCAATACCCGAACTTCTTCCCTCACCAGTTCGCCGACTGTTAATTGGCCGTTTGTTTGAGCAGACCCATCTAAAACTTGGGCTTTAGCAGAAAGGCCCGTGTGTCCCCGCAGCAAAAGCCTCGCGCCCTCCGAAGAATCCACTGCAAACACAGAACCCCCGGAGCACTCCAAAACCGAGGGCGACAACCCGCCCAGCCACAACTGCACAGTTTTGCCCCCCTCTTCCACCGCCGTCACAGCGCCGTCAGATGCAGGGGAATTGAAGATTAAATTTGAAAAATTTACCGCCGGCGCGGTTGTTAAATCGTGATTGAGAATTTGCGGTTGCTGCGATAACCCCGCGATTTGCTCGACATTACCCGCCGCACGACTAAAACTGACGCTGAAGCTGCTAGCAGGAGTTGCCCACCACAAAGTTTGGGTGAGGGCGTAGGTAAACAAACCTGCGGTAAATCCGTTCCACTCTTGTTCGGCGGCGAGTTGGGAATTAGCGCCCGCGGCAAGTACGGCGGCCGCAGGGCGGAGATTTGGGCGGGATAGGAGGTCTTCGGCAAACGTTAATTCTGCGATACCCAGCTCGCCGATGGTGGGGCGGGGGCGGGAGCGAATGCGAAAGTTGCCGTTTTTGGGGAAACCCGGATAGGTGTAGCTGGTGTCGAGGATGGCGATCGCATTTTCTGTCGCGAGCGATCGCATCAACAGCAACAGCGTTTCCTCTAAAATATCGTTTACCGCCCGGTTGGCTAACAGCGGCAAAACATCATCCGCCGGCACCAAACTGTTTTGCATTTTTCCAGGAGACTCGGCCAAACTGACTCGACTACCGCAGCCGCTAAAGTGAAAAACTACCACGTCACCGGGTTTTGCTTGTTCGCCCAAGTGAGTCACAAAAGCCGTCTCGATATTTTCCCTGGTAGCTTGAGCGTCAGTCAAAGTCAAAATGTCCGAGGGCACAAACCCAAACCGATATATCAGCAGTTCCCGCTGCATTTCCACATCCGTGACGCAGCCGTGCAGGGGCGAGTCGGGATATTTGTCAACGCCAACCAACAAAGCCAATTTCCTGGCTGTCGGCTGCGCTAAGGCTTGGAGGTAGCGATCGCCCAACGGCAGCCACAAAGCCTCGCTGATGCCGATGGCGGCCAGCACCCGGCCAGCTTGCTGCAAAAATTCCCGCCGCTTGAGTCCCATTTTTAAATAGCTTTGAATTTTAAGCGTTGAATTTTAAGTTAAATTCCCCTCACTAATTTTAGGGGAATTAATTAGATTGTGACTGTTTAGGATTAAGGGAGTTTTTAAGTTTTAACTTTTGAGCTTTAAGTTTAAAATTTCCCATTTAAAACTCAAAACTCAAAATTCAAAACTCTGCAGAATCTCGCCCACACCCAAGTTCAAGATTTAAATCTCGTAATTGAAAATATTCATGGCCTTGGCTAATTCTGCGGCGACTTCCGGCCGGGAAAACTGCGGCGGCGGCAATTTTCCAGCGCGCAGCATTTCCCGAACTTTGGTTCCCGACAAATGCACCCGTTGTTCGGGAGTGCTGGGGCTTGTTTTAGTTGTAGCCATTTGTTCCGTCAGCGTGCAATAGAAAGCGTGCTCGAATTTCATCGGCACAATTCCCAATTCTCCCGGCTCAAATTCATCAAAAATATGTTGGGCATCGTAAGTGCCGTAATAATCGCCAACTCCAGCATGATCGCGCCCCACGATAAAGTGAGTGCAGCCGTAGTTTTTGCGGATTAAAGCATGAAAAATTGCTTCTCGCGGCCCGGCGTAGCGCATTGCCGCCGGATTAATTGCCAAAATTACGCGATCTTTTGGATAGTATTTTTCTAGCAGAATTTCGTAGCAGCGCATCCGCACGTCAGCGGCGATGTCGTCATCCTTAGTCGTCCCGACTAGCGGGTGCAAGAACAAGCCGTCTACTGTTTCTAAGGCGCATTTTTGGATGTATTCGTGAGCCCGGTGGATGGGGTTTCGAGTTTGGAAACCGACTATGGTTTTCCATCCTTTTTCTGTGAACAGCATTCTCGATTTTGCCGGGTCAATTTGGTATTGGGGAAAGCGGACATCTAGTTCGCGTTCCAGCAGCCAAATGTCGCCTGCGAGGTTAACAGGCCCGGATTTGTCTACTACCTGGACACCCGGGTGTTTGAGGTCGTCGGTGCGATAGACGTTGACGGCTTCTTCTTCTTTACTGTAGTGATATTTTTCTGCAAGTTCCAAGAGCCCGACAAATTTGCCCGCCGGCGAGTCTAGGCGCACTAAAGTTCCTGCTTTCAGGGGGGCGGCGACTTCTTCTGTTACCGAGAGGGTGATGGGAACCGACCACGGAAGGCCGTTGGAGAGGCGCATTTGTTTAACGACCGATCGATAATCAGCTTCGTTCATGAACCCTTTGAGGGGACTCAGGGCGCCGATGGCGATCATTTGCAGGTCGGAGATCGATCGATCCGAAAGCTGGACTCGCGGCAAGACTTCTGCTTTGTCGAAAAATTCTTGTCTTTGGTCTAGTGTGGCAATGCGGTTGACCAGGATGCCGCCGTGAGGGGCAATGCGGTCTGAATGCTGGCTCATGTCGATTTGAAGTTGTGGGTTTTAGCTGCCAGAGTACATCTTACCAAAGTATTGTTACAATTAATTAATTTTATTCAGTAAGTCGGCACACATGGTTTTGAATCTTGGTATTAACCATAATTTATTCCGCCACTCATGAAACTTTATCATTTATTAGTCAAATCTATCGATTTCTGGCAAAAGCATTCAGGATTGAGCAATCTCAAAACTCATACTATTTATTCTAAAATCCTAGACTCTGAGTCTTTAGTGATCGATTTAGGCGCCAATGTAGGTCAATTTAGCGAAGCGATAACTCGCGAATTCAATTGTAGGTGTTACGCCATAGAAGCAGTTCCTTCTGTGTATTCTCAACTCCCCGATAATGGCTTAGTTAAAAATTTTAATTATGCTATATCAGACCGAAATGAGCCATTAAAAATATATACTTCAGACAATCGAGAATGTAACAGTATTAGTCAGGAAGCTGCTAGTGTCTACGGCCTTCTGGGAGAGATATCAGTGGATGGTATCACTTTAGAAACTTTTCTGAACAACCAGAGCATCGAGTTAGTTGATTTGTTGAAGATAGATATTGAAGGTGCTGAAGAAGCCGTCTTTAACTCAACTAGCGATGCCACGCTCTGCAATGTTAAGCAGATAACTATAGAGTTTCACGATTTTATGCCAGGTTCTATTAGCACTGAGGAAGTTAACAAAATTACCAACAGGTTAAAAAGATTGGGTTTTATCTGCATCCCATTTTCATACCTGTTCCCTGACATGGATACCTGTGACTTCTTATTTATTAATACGAATCGATGTAAAATTCCGTATAAAGACTGGCTGGGTTTTCAAATGATTAAGTTGCTTCTAACAATAGAAAAAACTAAGTCATCTCTACTCCGTTCCGCTGGAAAGCGGGAACAAAGTGTTGCCAATTAGCGCGCTGAATACATCGACGGGAAAGTCGAGCGGAATCCCATTCAAATCTATCACTTTTATTTCTCTACAATCCGCTCTGGCAGGGCAATCAAGCAATTTAGTGCCGGGTTCCCTGGATTGATTCCTTCGCAGACTCAGGATGGGAGTAATTCTCCAATCCCAAATCCCAAATCCCAAATCTAAAATCGGCTGACCATTTTTTCATGAATCATCTTCATCTGTGACAATTCTTCCAGCAGTCCCTGCGGTAGAGGAATTTTCACGGCTTCCAGCATACTTTGAATCCGATGCCTCCAATCGTGACGGGCTAAACTCTCAGCATAGTTGCGTTTGTATATAGAATTAAGCCTCACCTCGTCCTGTAAAAGTTCATTAATGAATTCAACACTTTTTTGCGGGTCATCGGGCAACTCAATAGTAGCATCTTCCCAATTCATCAACTCATCCATTAGAGGTGTAGTTGGACGCTTCCCAACTACCGCACCGCCAGTCGCAGTACCATAAAACCAACGCAGTGTAATAAACGAGTAAGGAAACCGGCGCATACCAGGATAGAGAGTGTCAAATGCCAAGGTGAGTTTGCTATGTCTGAGAATGTGAAATAGCAGCAGAGTATCTGGCTCGTCTTTACGCATTTCGTAAGGCAATTTCGGAAATTCCTCTCCCGTTCTGGGCGTAGATTTAAAGTAAATTTGTTCGGAACCAGGTTGATTGAATTTATTTAAAAACACAGTGTCATACTGTGAAGGTATCCGCCCGAAGCTTGTTAAATCAATTGAACGCTTGAGTTGACACGAACCCTGATCTAGAACATCAGCAGCAAAAGGGATCAGCGATACTGGTATACCAAAACGTTTTTTCAGCTCATCTATAATTTCTGGAAGTGCCACGAATAAATGATCTAAATGATAGACATTTTTTGAATAAATTTCCGGTGCCCAAGAATCGAAAATATAAGCGATGACAACATCAAAACGCTCCCTCCACTTAGGTATACTTGAGAGTAGTTCCAGATCGGCTCCTGATATACCAATCATCAGTAAAACATTGGGTTTGTCCGACAATTGAGGTAAAAGTGGTAAATTATATAAACCTGTAGTAGACTTAACAGCTTTACGGACTATTCGATTAGCTAGCGGATAAAGTGTGGATGACCACTGGATTACATCGCGGGCCGATGGTACCAAAAGTTGTGCGTTGCAGGTTCGTACAACAATATTTTCTAATTCATAAACTGGGTCCCAGGATACATTTGAGACTAAAGCCCGTGAAGAAAGTACAAAAATATTCATAGCTAGTTCCTTATTTGAGTAGATTATCCGAGCTATTGTACTAATAAATAAAATAGTAGAGTAGATAGGTTCACGTTTGCACTGCAAAATCTCCTGGATTAGTTCCCCAATTTACCCAGCTAATCGCTTCTTTAGCCGATCGCACTTTTGGCGGCACTCGCAAGGCATGAAGGTGTCCCGTACTGGGGCAAGTCATTTTTAACAAATAAATTGGCTCTATGTCAATATGATTCTCAATTTTCAACAAAGTATATTCTTGCCAAATATCCAATTCAGTTGCTTGCAATTCTTGACAAATTCTCGGATAGCCGATCGCCTGAATCAAAACTCGCCGCACTTCGGCATTATGTTCTGTTAACAGCCATGAAGCTTGCCAAGACTGTGGCGTAACTTGACCGATTATTTCCGGCAGTCGGACGCCACGATAAGAGTATACACTGAACTTGTCAGCAAATTCAACCGCTGGTTGACCTTCTGCGTGGAGCAAATATTCGCTATCAAAATGAAGTTGGATCGGGCGATCGCACACAAAGCACATTTTCTCAAACGGGTAAATCCAGCCGCAGTTTTCCACTAAAGATTTAAAGGCTGAGTATAAAGGGCGATCGTACTCCAAATTTAACACGCCAATACAAAAATCCACCCAACTTCCGTGACAGGCTGACAGTTCGGAAACTATGCTGTTATTATGATAAGCCTGATCGATCAGGAATTTCTGAAATCTCCCGCCCAACTTCCTTGCTAATTTGACGTAAACTTCGTCTTTAACATGAAGGTGCAGTTGATTCATCAGTTGAGCGTACAGCGGATTATATAGTTGGCTGTAAATCTTATTTTCTAATTCCCTGCCGAGTTGACTTCTTAATATATCGTACAATTCATTATGAATTTTGTTTCTGATTTCGCTTGCCATTCCCAGACCAGAATCGCGTATCCTTAGCGGTTCAACTGCTTGCAAAGCTATGTAAGGACTGTCACAGAAAATAATTTCCGGTTCTGGACAGCCGATGATGTTGTAGGCGGTGTTGATGGCGGCTGTCGCTTGCGGGCGATCGATCGGTTTTATCGAAAGTCCAATTTGTCGCCACTTCTGGCGATAAATCGGAATTAGCGCTGTTTGTTCGGGAGTCATTGCGATTATTGGTACAGATATATTAAATGAATTCCGGTTGTATTGGAATGATTAAACCGCAGAGGGCGCAGAGAATACAGAGAAACGGAAGAGACAGATGAATCATTCCGATGCCAACGGATTTGATATTATTTGATTTCCGCTCAATTTTTTTCGCTCTCGCCTCTGGTAAAAAAATATCATTACGTTTGTAATAACCACGTAATTTTCCCTACCCACCTATTTTATTATAGGCGTCAAATTATTCGTATAAATTAACGATTGTTTGCAAAACACCTAAAATCATAGGAACATTATCGAGACAATAAACATCAACATCAATAATTAAATTATTTCCTTCTAATTTAAGAAACCGCCAGACAACGCCAGTAGTTACGCAGCCATATACTGCAGGTATGGAATTGTGTTCGCGTTCGTTAAATAGCTGAGCCGCTACCATTTGTGCTGCACACTGGGGCAGACAAGATTCTATTTCTCCGCTTTTCGTTTCTCTCAATGCAAAAATAGGCACTTTAATTTCAAAATCCAACGGCACGGAAGACAATAGAAAGTCGCATTCCCCATTCAATCCCAGCTCAGAATCTACATCAAATGACCAACCCGAAAAAAGAGAAAATTGTCTGTTGTTCCTTTCTCTCAAATCTAACATGATTGGTGAAATAATCCGTTCGGAACGTTCTTTGGCAGTTGTAACAGCAGTATTAGAACTAATTTCGATGGTTCTCCAAAGCCATTCGGAGGGTTCTACAGGAACAACCTTGGCACTCAAAATAGGACTGAGTGATAGATCCAATCCAAACAGCTCATTTAATTGTTGGAAAGTAAAGGATTTGTAAGGCATATTTCTCTAATACCTAGGTGAAAATAAAGATTACTTCGAGATAGAAAGCGAGTAGAGAAATCCTAAATAGGATTGTAGAAAAACTTCCACCAAAGAAACCTGGGTTCTGCGAAAAATCTTGGTTTGGTAGCGAAGTCTCTAGGAAGAAACCCGGTTTCTCACCGCGTAAGTCCTAATATAGCAACCCTTGCAGAATTGGTAAACCTCTCTTTTCTGCCTTCTTCCCTCTTCTTTCTCTCGCCCGATCGCTCAATCCTTCTACCGTCTTTTTTCTGCCCTCTTTGTTGTTTCTTCTTTCTTCTATCCGTTACATTCGTTACAAAATCCGTTGCCGAACTTCCCTCTAAACATTTAACCACTCAAGGAGTACCCTGGGCGCCGGCAACAAAATCATTAACAAAAGCCCGATCGCCAGCAACCCCAAAAAATCCCGCCGATTATCCAATTCACTGACATCATTCAACGCCGGTTCGTCGTTTAGCGGCGTGAAAAACAAAATAATCGCCCACAGCAGCAAACCCTGTTCCAAAAAAGAAAGCAGCAGCATACAAAGTCTAGCAACTTGCCCGATCGCCATACTCGCTCGCTGACCGAACATCGCGTGTACAATGTGCCCGCCGTCGAGTTGTCCCACCGGCATCAAATTAAACGCCGTCACGATCAAACCCAAATAACCCGCCACCGCTACCGGATGCAAATCGATCGCAGTTTCCGCATTGAAAGCACCACCCAAGGTTAACTTGCTCAACAAAGTCATCAGCAGCGAAAAACTGGGTTTGAAAGACTCAAAATTTAACATTCCCGACTTCTCAGACAGCGGTACAATTGCCGAATGATCCAAACCCCAAATTAATAATGGCACTGCCGCAACTAAACCCGCCAGGGGCCCGGCAATACTCACATCAAATAAAGCTCGGCGGTTGGGAATTGGGCTCCGTATTTGAATGAATGCCCCAAAAGTTCCTAAGAAAAAAGGAATCGGAATAAAATAAGGCAAAGTCGTGCGAATTTGGTAAAATCTGGCCGCTAAATAGTGGCCGGATTCGTGAATTCCCAAAAATGTAATTAGAGCCAGCGAGTAAGGCAAACCCTGGAGCAATATTGACGGGTTAGACTGCAAAGCTTGTTCAGTAACTCCGGCAAGTCGCGCCCCGACAAGCGTAGTCGTAAACACCGTGATTAGCAGCAAAGCTAATGCGAAAAATGGCCTGGTTACAGATTCGGTTTTGACAGGAGTTTCCCCTGATTGGTGGCTGGGATTGGGAACTATAGCAAAAAAAGGTTGACCGCTCAAGCTGTTTTGAAATACTACTAAAAAGCGATCGCCAAAAAGCCTCTCCACATTCTCCCGAATTGCCTGATAAGCCGCCTCCGGGTTCGTCCGCAACTGTCCGCGACAAATTACAGCCTGCGGCCGAAATTCCAAATCTCGCAGAAAGTAAATTGACCAAGGAAAACAATCGCGCAAACTCGCTTCTTCTTCTTGATTGATCGGGCGCACGGGCGGTTTTGGCTTTACAGGTTCAGTCGCAGAGTCTGGTAACTGCTCAACAGTTTCGGCGGTAATTTTCTTGCGCCCCAACTGTACCAAAAACCAATACAAAAAAGGGCAAACCAGAAAAGGTATAATTACCAACTCCGGCGGTACAGTTTTGCTGGTGCCGTAAACTAAAATCCAACCACCCCAAATCAGCGCCGGTGCCATCATTACCAGCCACAGCATCCATATCGGAGTCCTGGTGATGCGGCTGGTGCCGTTCTGCAACAAGTAGTACGATATGAGTCCCAATACGAACAACCATAGTAAAAAGAACATAATATTTATCCCATTCCCTTCTGAAATACTTCCTTGAAACAACAGAGTTCAGTCTCCAAACAACCCAGGCCCGTGCTCGACAATATCCTTGCTTTCCCGCCCAACCGGGATACCCTGGGTGCAACAGCCTATTTCATTGTAGAAAACCAAACTAACATCCTGGTGGATTGTCCCGCTTGGGATGAGATTAACCAAACATTTTTGCGGGAACACGGCGGCGTGCGACTGCTGTTTCTCACCCACCGTGGCGCTATCGCCAAGGCGCGGGAGATTCAGGAAGCCACGGGGTGCGAGATCCTGATTCAAGAGCAGGAAGCTTATTTACTGCCGGGTTTGAAGGTGACGGTTTTTGAGCGAGAATTTGTTGTGAGCGATCGAATCAAAGCATTTTGGACTCCTGGCCATTCTCCTGGTTCCTCTTGCCTTTATCATAGTGGCAGCGGTGGAGTGCTGTTTTCGGGTAGGCACTTGCTCCCCAACCGAGAAGCCGCCCCAGTACCGCTGTTGACAGCAAAAACTTTTCACTGGCCCCGGCAAATTAACAGCGTGAAGTCAATTATCGATCGATTTTCGCCGGAAACTTTACAGTATATTTGTCCCGGTGCAAATACTGGTTTTTTGCGGGGAAAAGGATCGATCGATCGAGCTTTTGAGAAATTAGCCACTCTGGATTTAGCTGTTTGTTTGCAGTCCAAACCTGAACCCTAAATGTATGCTGCAACATCAAAAAATGATCTGACGCGCTAATTATAGCGGTAAGGTGCGCCTAAGCTGTTGTGTATTTAAATTGTATATTTCGAGTCCCGATCAAAAATCGTCAAATCCTCTCCCCCTCTCCCCTTCTCCCCCTCTCCCTCTCTAGTACCATAGGCAATCTAGATGCAACACAGCTTAGCGCACCCTACATTATTCTTCAGTCTCTTAGAAAGGAAGTTCGTTGGTGAAGTAGCGGTTTCAACCGCCGATTCTTACCGTGGAAAAAACTGTGGAAAAAACTGTGGAAAAAACCGAAAAACAAAAAATGCTCGCCGGCGAATTGTATTTAGCTGCCGATGAGCAATTAATTTTAGATCGCCAGCGAGCCCGCCGCCTCGCCAGAACCTACAATTCTACCCGCGAAGACGAACCAGACAAACGGTTAGAAATTCTCGCCGAATGGTTCGGTGCAGTTGGCCCAAAAGTTGAAATCGAGCCACCTTTCTACTGCGACTACGGCAGTAATATTTATGCGGGAAACGGATTGTACATGAATTTTGGCTGCGTGATTCTCGACTGCAATCGAGTTAACATTGGCGAGAATTTGCTGTGTGGGCCCAACGTACAAATTTACACCGCTTTTCACCCCACAGACCCGGAAATGAGAATTTCTGGCCTAGAACTCGCCGCTGAAATTAATATTGGCAATAATGTTTGGATTGGCGGCGGCAGTATTATTTGTCCAGGAGTCACTATTGGCGACAATAGCACGATCGGCGCAGGCAGTGTTGTTGTCAAAGATATTCCCGCAAACGTCGTGGCGGCGGGGAATCCTTGCCGAATCATCCGGCATCTACCTTGATGTGGTACGATCGACACAATCGTGCGATCGGCTCCTTGGAGCTTAACCAAAAAATTTTAGGTATTGTAAAACTTCGTTGAGTTTATAAGCAATTATAAACAAGAATGGTATCATATCGCTATGAGTGTTGAACAAG
>NZ_JAUBTL010000035.1:0-75100 GCF_036702475.1 Microcoleus sp. D2_18a_B4 | reverse complement strand
TCCCTCTTCCTTCTTCCTTCTTCCTTCTTCCTTCTTCCTTCTTCCTTCTTCCTTCTTCCTTCTTCCTTCTTCCTTCTTTACCTTTTTCCCCCAGCACCCAACTCTGCCATCATCTCTCCAACTTGAGCGGATACCAAATTATCGGGGTCATTTTGCAGCCTGGGCAACAATTCGACCAAAGCCCGGGGCGAGGCTATTTTCAAATAGGCTAACACTGCTTCGCGGACAAAACCCGTCGGGTGCTGCAGACAGACAAGAGTTTGTTGAGCCGTAAGACTCCAGCGCGCTTCTCTCGCCAAGTGAAAGCAGCAGGCCAAGGCCCAATCCGAAAGGAAGTGACGCAATTCTAGCAAGCGCCGCAAACGATCGCTAGGCGCTAGAGGTTTGTAAACCATCAATTCCGAGAGGTTGCTCAATTTTTCTCTTTCCGAGTGTTGATCTAACAAATTGATGAGCGATCGCTTCCTAGCTATATCCACAGTATTGTCGAGAATTTCCAATCCCCTAGCAAGCAAAGAAGGTTGGCCAGAAGCGATGTTGAAAGCAGCCGCTTGTACTGTGTCCAGCGGATAAAGAAACTTCATCAGCAAAAAACACCGATCCTTAGCGTCCGCTTCCAACCCCGCCAGAGCCCGCTGTAACAATTGAGCCGTATCGTTCCCAGGTGCCCCGGTGCTGTTGGCTTCCCGATCCGAGAAATTGCCGTAGGTTGTTACCCCAGACAAATCTACCAGAGCTGCATAAATTTGACCGATAAACATTAACTCCTGCTCGATAAGAGTTTCCAAGCCGCTACGGCCGATGCGGTCTAGAACCCCTTCTATCCCCGCTTCCGAAGGCATTTTCAACAGGATGCGAAGGATGTTGCGCCTGGTCGTGCCCCAAGTCGTCATCAAATTGCTCACCAAAATGTCGATCGCCTCATTTGTCCCAATTTGACCCAGAGCCGTCCAAGCTTGCAACCTGACCAAATCAGACTTGTGGATATCCTCAGCCAAATACACGAGCAAAGGAATGGCATCGTTGTGAAGTTTGACTATAGCCTGCAAAGCCGCTTCCCTAGTCGATTTGTAACCGAGTCCGCGCAGCAGCGAAGGATAATATTCTTCCGAATGAGTAGACGAAATCACGTCTAACAGAGCACAGCGCACTCGCAGAGATTCATCTTGCAACAGATTGGGGATGTACAGCCGCAGTCCTTGCAAATAATCAGCCTCTCCCAGAGCCCGCGTCCCCATAACACGTTCCCGCTCTTGTTTGTGCGTCAGCATTTGGCGCAGCGTGTTAGTAGCCTCTGCCTTTTGCAGGCGATCGCCCCTTCTCATAATTAAAGCAGCCGCCGTACCCCGCACCACCGGATCGACCGTCGGCTGCAAGTAAGGCCGCAAGCTCTCAATATTCGGTTCAGCTTCCGTCAGCCAGATGTAGCGCAAAGCCAAGGCCAGCACCTCCGGCGGCAAGGATTGTTGCGAAAGTGCGCGGACAGCTTCTAAATATGCGGGGTTCGGGTGTTGCAGCATCGTTTCCAAGCTCTGGCGCTGCAAACCTGGGGACAGCGAATCGAGGATGGGAGCCAGAACTTCTCCGACATTTTTGGGGTCTATTTGCGTCAGGAGTTCTATGCAAGAGCGCTTTTCATCTTCGCCCCCTGGCTTTTGTAGAGTTTCCACCACTGCGCGCTTGAGAGCTTTGAGGTCAACGTCTGTGACGCCCAAGCGCCCCCGTTCTGCACTTTTGACCAACAAACCCACGTATTGAGAGCGGATCAGCCAGACCACAAACACCCACACTAGGGCCAATATTACGATCGCGCCAATAAATATCAAGCTTTGCTGGTCGTGAAATACATCTATATCTTGCTGGGGGAGTATCGTGCCTGTCACCCACAGCATAATCAGGATGCCGACTCCTGTAACTCCGGTGGACAAAGGTTCGCCTACACCGTTGACCAGGGTTTGAATGCCCGATCGAATATTGTCGGGAATCGGTTGAAATAAAACCGGGCTAACAGTTTCCAACAGCGTGTAGTGCAGCAGTTCGTCTAAAAATCTCAGCAATATTAGCCCGATGAACACAGATACTAGCTGGCCTAGGGATGCTCCTATGGTCAGCACTCCGAGTATAGCGATGCCCGCCGGCAAAATCATCGCCGTCACGAATACACCGATTCTTTCCACCAACCGGCTCGAAGCGAACCACTGAGTCGCCACTTGAAACAGGCCTTGTATGCCTTCATAAATGCCCAGGAAGCTAGCGATCCAGCTAGCTCCGTCCCCCGGGTTTTGGTATTCTAGCTGGCTGTAGAATTGGAAATCTACCAGCACGTAGACGACTTCTGCGAGGATGAAGAAACTGACTAGAGGTACGGCGTATTTTTGGAGCGGGCCTGTAACTTTGCGGGCGGTAAATTCTTCTTGGTCGTCGTCTTCGTCGTCATCCGTCCAGTGAGCCGTTTCCGGGAATGCTTGGCTGTATTTTTCCGTGAGGTAGTACAGCAACACCGAGCCTGTCGCCACCATCAACCCCGATATGAGGGTAACGTTTTTGAGTCCGACTACGTACAGCAAAACAGGCAGAGAAAATCCGCTGACTACTCCAGCTACTAGATAGCCGCTACTGACTAGCGGATAGGTGCGCTTGATTTCTCTAATATTAAACAGTTGGTTGGAAGTGATAGAAGTATTAAGGTCGTTGAGGACATAGCAAGCTTCTACCCACAGCCACATCAAAAAAATAGTAATAAAAGCGATGCTGACGCCAGCTATCTGAGTATTTTCGTAGCCGATGCCGAATCGAAACAAAAATAGCGGTATCGACATCATTGCCAGAACAACCACTACGGTGCGCCTTAGCGGCAGGATTTTTTGCAGCCACGAGTAGACAAATCCCAAGCCAGAACCGATAAACGCGCTGGCTATGTAAATCCAGGGCATTTTGTCTGCACCAAATTCATCTAGAAAAAGACCTACTGTGCTCAGTTCCAGCCAGATCAGCCCGACGGAGGTTAGAGTGTAGACCACGAACATCAGTACGGTTCGCTCTACTTCTTCCGATCGCAGGTTGAGCGATCGCAGCACTCCTTGTCTTACTCCCGCCGAACCGCTGATTTGAAAATTTTCCATGCAGCGTTGATTTCCCTGTGTGGTAGCTTATTCCTGACTAACTTCGGAAGTCATCAGCTATCAGTCACCAGTTTATGACTGATGACTGCTTACTAATGACTATCTATTTATACTTTCTTTGGCGACAG
Source organism: Microcoleus sp. D2_18a_B4 (assembly GCF_036702475.1). Classification (NCBI taxonomy): domain Bacteria; kingdom Bacillati; phylum Cyanobacteriota; class Cyanophyceae; order Oscillatoriales; family Microcoleaceae; genus Microcoleus; species Microcoleus sp. D2_18a_B4. The sequence goes on along the minus strand of NZ_JAUBTL010000035.1, from coordinate 71,850 downwards.
CAGCATCATCATACTGCGTCCTTCTTTTTTGGGGGCTTGCTGCACTTCTGCGATTTCCTGCAAATCTGTGGCCATGCGCTTAAGCAAGTCCTCTGCTAGGTTGCTGTGTTGGATTTCCCGACCTCTGAACATGATCGTGGCTTTTACTTTGTCCCCAGATTTGATAAAGCGGTCTGCTAGTTTGAGGCGCACTTGGTAGTCGTGTTCTTCAATTTTGTAGCGCATCTTCACTTCTTTAACATCGGCAGTGTGCTGCTTCCGCTTTGCTTCTCGCGCTTTCTTTTCCTGCTCGAATTTGTACTTCCCATAGTCCATTACCCGGCATACGGGCGGGTCAGCTTTGTCGCTGACAAGTACGAGATCGAGTTCTTTTTCTTCTGCGAGGCGCAGCGCTTCTGCAGGCGTCAATATCCCTAGTTGCGCGCCGTCGGTATCGATTACCCGGATTTTGGGGTATCGAATATTTTCGTTTATCTGGGGTAGGTTGCGATTTTGTCTTCTTTCAATCACAGGCATGAATGGTTTTACAAGCAGTAGTTTAATAGCGAAGCTTCTTGATAGTTACAGGTTTGCTCGGTCAATTTTTCACGATTGACGATCGAACTGTTTTATAAGGTGTTACCCTTACCGGACGTACTACCGCGCCCTATGTCCCCTCCGCTAAAGCCTTGGGGAATATTTGGACTGATCGTAAATGAATTCTTACAATACTTGCTATTCTACTCACTCTGGCTGAGTTTCTGCCTAGTTTTATTTTAACTTCACACACGATCGCCCGCCCCCTTGCCCGATCGATGACAAAACCGTCAAAAATTCAGGGTAAAAGCTTAAGGATGAGGTGAAACCGCTTTTCCTAGCCCATCTCGCCCGGTCTGGCAAGTCCCCCAAGTCGCCTGATGTGCCTTGTAGAATAGGTATAAGAAGTGTAAATTTATGTTGCGAGCTGAGGCAAAATTGACAAATTCTCTGCTGTGGCACCAACGGGTGGGAACTCAACGAGACTGGATGTGGCGGGGTTGGCAAACTCGCTACACTTATTTGCGGCCCGATGGGGTACGAAATCAAGACGCGATCGAATTTCAAGATTCTGCGGCCGAACCAATTGGCCCGCGCGCATCGGGAACGCCGATTATTTTACTGCACGGGTTTGGAGCTTCGATCGGTCACTGGCGACAAAATCTCGCCCAACTAGCCGAAAACCAAACGGTTTACGCCTTGGATTTGTTGGGGTTTGGCGCTTCCCAAAAAGCTCCGATCGACTACTCTGTGTCTTTGTGGGTTGATCAAGTTTATGATTTTTGGCTAACTTTTATCAGAGAGCCAGTAATATTGGCAGGAAACTCGATCGGCTCGCTAATTTGTCTGGCCGTAGCTGCTGCTCACCCGGATATGGTGGCCGGCACGGTGATGATTAGCCTCCCAGACCCCTCTGTGCGAGCCGAGGCGGTGCCCGGATGGCTGCTTCCGGCGATCGAAGCGGTTGAAAGTTTGTTTGTTTCCCCGATCATACTCAGGCCTCTGTTTTATTTTGCCCGCAAGCCTTCCTTTGTCCGCCGCTGGGTTGGCTTTGCCTACTCCAACCCCGAAGCTGTTACCGACGAATTAGTGGAAATTCTAGCAGGGCCAGCGGGCGATCGGGGAGCAGCCCGCGCCTTCTGCGCTTTATTTAAAGCTGTAGGCAGTTCAAAATTTGGCCCCAGTGTCAAGACTGTGCTGCGAAATTTAAGAATCCCGATGCTGTTAATTTGGGGCAAACAAGACCGGATGATTCCCCCTCGGTTCGCCCAACCCCACCAATTTGTCGAATGCAATCCCAATTATGTAGAGCTAGTTGAATTAGACAATGCGGGCCACTGCCCCCAGGATGAATGCCCGGAACAAGTAAATCAAGCAATTTTGAACTGGATGAGCCGGAATTTTGCACCTATGGGCGAGAGCGAATTGCAGCACTGTTGATTAGACATGGGGCCGTGGATTACTAGGGGAAAAAAATAACTTGCAGGTATCGATCCCGCTCAAAAATAAATTTGCTAGAACTCGATCGCACCGGTGGTATGGTATAGCAGATGTTGAAGGCTATAGGGCCGAAGCGGAGCGGGTAAAAAGAAGTCCTGCAAGAAGGCGTAATCGACCGCTTAGGTTTCAAAAATTAAGAACGTCCTCACCGTCAGGGCGGTTGCGATATTACAAAACTTCCCTATCTTGAGAGTCAGTCGATTTGAGGTTCGAGAGTGACCACGAATTTCAAAGGTGGTACCCGCCATGTGATTTATCCGTGGAATCAATCCAAAATCGAAAATCGAAAATCAGAAGAGCCCCCGCATTTATCCGTGGGGTCGCCTCTAAAATCTAAAATCTAAAATCTAAAATCGATTGACTCCCCAGCCACTATCTAGAGGCTTGAACTAACCTAAACCACTTGTTTGCTGTGGACGACTCCTGCAGGAAAGTAAGTCTCCGTCTTTCTGTGATGTCATGTATCTACTGTTATTGATGGCCACTTTTTTTAGAAGGTGAGAGATTGACACAATCACCAAGATAGTGTATCTTCTCTAACTGGTAGTACACATCCAAGTTATGCAGTTAGTCGAAAGGCAAGTCATTAAACCAAATCACAGGTTTTACCCAGAAGCCGATCGATTGTCTTTGCTGTCCAACAAACTTTACAACTGCGATAACTATATTTACGGTCAAAACTTTTTCTCAGGTCAACCAACCAATGCTCTGGCTGTCGATCGTGCACTCAAAAAGAGTCTAAATGACAAAGCATTGCAGGCCCAAGTAACACACAAAACTCTCCGGTGACTGCTGAAAACATGGACTAACTATCATAGTGTTAAATTGGCGGGCGCGAGCGCGATCGCCCTACTAAGTTTCAAGCAGCACCGAAAATCCCTGACTAAAAAATCCAGAAAAAAAGAGAGCAGGGGCAATATGTAGTTGTATTCAACTGTCAATCTGTTAGCAAAAAAGTAGCAAAAAAGCTTTTCCCAAAGAATATGCCAGTTTGTCTGGGACTAACATTTGGCGGCATTGAAAAGTTACCTAAATCTGGGAAATCCGGATTGTTCCGGAGGTAAGTTGTTAAGTTATTGAGGTAGTTTAGGAAAAGTTAGAACAAAACGCAAGTGTAAAGCGGATTATAACCCTGACCGTAACGAGCTTCGCCAACATTAAAGAGCTATGAAACCCCTCCCTGGAAGATCGGTAAAATTCTACCTTCTAACTTGTACCTTCTAACTTCAAGAAACACCTTGTCTCTTGCTCCTAAAAATAAATACCTTCCCTTGTGTCCACAATCTTTCAGTCTGCTTATAACCGATCGCCCCCAAGTATACGGGAAAGTTCAAAAATGCCGGGATCTGGCATTTTGGAGCCTGTTAACGCATAAAAAAGTCAATTTAGCCAACAACTGACGGCCCCCGTGCCCCCGGTCTGCTGGCGGCTAACTGCTGAAAGCCTCTGAGGGCAAGCAGCGCCCTTCCAGCTTTTGGCAGTAACGCAAACGAGGAAAAAACTGTCGTGAAATTCCACTGGCTACTACCGAGTTTCTTAAGTGTATTTTTGCTCGCCGGAGCCGCCGAAGCAGCTAGACTGCAATCTTGGCGGTTTGATGCTTCAGAGAACCGGCTTTACATTACAACAGACGGGGGAGTGCAACCCAAGGCTCAACTGATTTTCAACCCGACGCGGTTGGTAATCGACTTGCCGGGGACGAGTCTGGGCCGTCCCTCGGTCAGCAAACCGCTCTCAGGGGCGATCGAATCGGTGCGGGTAGGGCAGTTTGACAACAATACGACCAGAATTGTGGTCGAGATCAGAGACGGGTTTACTATAGACCCTCAGCAAGTAAAATTCCGGGGTATTTCTCCGAGCGAGTGGACAGTGGATTTGCCAACGCCGGTGCGGGCAGAAACTCAAAATCCGATTTCAGAGCCAGGGGGAGAAAGGTTATCGGTTGAACCTTCAGCATCCCAAGCCCAGTCTGGCGAGGCAACTGTAGTTCAGAACGTTCAGGTGACGGCAGACGGTTTTTTAGTCCGCACTGCGGGCGGTCGCCCCCAAATTAATTTTGAACAAAGTCGGGCTGGGGACATCGCCACCCTCGATATTGAAGGAGCTACTTTAGCGCCGAGCCTAAGCAGCCAACAGCCTCAAACGAACGGCCAGCACGGGGTTGACAAGATTGAAGTCCGGGAACTACCAACAGACCCGCCCGTTACCCGCGTGACTTTGCGGATGAAGAGTTCTAATACTCAGTGGCGGGCGTCTGTGAGCAATTTGGGCGGGGTTGTGCTATTGCCCGGAGGTGTAGTAAGACAGCCCTCGGTTTCCCGCAGCCTGACTGTAGCTCCTCCGGCGAGACAATCTCAAGGAAATTTAGCGAGAGTTCAGTCAATTGATTTAGCCAGTAACGGCACGCAACTGGTGGTGAGAACTGACCGCCAAGTCTCCTATACCAGCGGCTGGGATCAGGCGTCGAGAGCTTACTGGATCAGGATCGCCTCTAGTGTCCTGACGGGCGAAATTCCTCAGCTCGATGCCAACAGTCCTGTATCGTTTAGTGCCAGCCAAGAAGATGCGGAGACTGTGGTGGTTTGGGTGCAGCCACGATCGGGGGTAGAGGTAGGCAGGGTGACGAGACCGAACCCGCAGTTGCTGTCTTTGCAGTTGCGATCGAATGCTAGCGCGCAGCCTTTGACTCGCACTCCCAATTTGCAGCCTTTGCCGAGAAGGACTTTCGGAACCGATGAGTTGCCCCAAGCTTCTAACCGCCGCGCCGTAGTAGTGATCGATGCTGGTCACGGTGGCCGCGATCCGGGGGCAGTCGGGATTCAGGGCATTCAGGAAAAGGAGATTGTTTTGGATATCTCGCTTCAGGTGGCGAGGCTACTGGAACAGCAAGGGGTGCAGGCGGTGATGACTCGGACTGACGACAGGGAAATCGACCTGGAGCCCCGAGTTTCTTTGGCGGAACGGGTGAATGCTAGTGTGTTTGTCAGCATTCACGCTAATGCGATTAATATGAGTCGGCCGGATATCAATGGGATTGAGACTTATTATTTCAATAACGGCCAAGATTTGGCCAGGGTGATTCACGCCAGTATTTTGGAGGGTACGGGGGCGACTGACCGCCGGGTGCGGCAGGCGAGATTTTATGTTTTGAGGAAGACTTCTATGCCTTCTGTTTTGCTGGAGGTGGGTTTTGTTACGGGTGCTGAAGATGCTGCTAGGCTTTCTGACCCAGCTTACCGCAGTCAAATGGCGGCTTCGATCGCTCGCGGCATTTTGCTTTATCTTCAACAAAGATAATGGGCAGTGGGCAGTGGGCATTGGGAATCGGGCATCGGGCATCGGGCATCGGGTATCGGCAAAACAGGACAACTGCCAACTGCTTTCGTGTCAACAGACAACAGCTTTCCTGACAACAGACAACAGACAACTAACTATTAACAAATGACAACAGACTCTGGACAACAAAGAATCGGTATTTTTGACAGCGGCGTGGGCGGTTTGACTGTTTTGACCCAGTTGTACCGACAATTGCCCAACGAATCTATACTTTATTTTGGAGATACGGCGAGGCTGCCTTACGGCACTCGCACGCCGTCGGAAATTGTGGAGTTTGTCCGCGAAATTATGGCCTGGTTGGTGGAACAGGATGTGAAAATGGTCATTATGGCCTGCAACACCAGTTCTGCTTTGGCGATGGAGATGGTGCAGGCTGAATTTGATATCCCGGTGCTGGGAGTAATTCTGCCGGGGGCGCAGGCTGCGGTGCAGCAAGGCAAGCGGATCGGGGTCATCGCAACTCCTGCTACGGCTGCTAGCAATGCTTATCGAAATGCGATTTTGGAGATGGACGCTTCTTGCCTGGTGTGGCAGGTTAGCTGTCCGGCTTTTGTGCCGCTGGTGGAGCAAAACCGGATTCACGACCCTTATACTTGTGAGGTGGCTCGGGAATATTTGGCTCCTTTGATTCAGCAGCGAATCGATACGCTGATTTACGGCTGCACTCATTATCCGCTGTTGGCTCCTGTGCTTCGCTCGCTTTTGCCTGCTGGGGTGACATTGATCGATCCTGCGGTACGGGTGGTGGCTGCTGCTGCCAGAGAATTGGAGCTTTTGGGGCTGCGAAATCCTGGTACTGCGCTACCGACTCGTTTTTGCGTGAGCGGCCCCCCGCAGCAGTTCGCGGAGTTGTCGGTGCAGTGGCTCGGTTGTACTCCTGCTGTTGAGAAAATATCCCTGCCGACAGTTGTACGTAGCGAAGCGGGGCGTAAGCCATCGCCCGTATCGCTGGAATCTGCCGAATAAGCCGGAAAATTTATCCGTTAATTAAACCCCCCAAAACTCAGGTAAAGCTGGCTCTGGGGGGTTTAATTATTGCGATCGAACCTAGCAATTACACATCAATAGGTAATATTATTGAAGAAAAGCTTTGATGAACAATGCAAATAATGTCCTATATGTGCTGGAGCTATTCAGCCTTGAACCATGTCAACCTATGTATCGCAAGCAGTTTTACTTGTAGACGGCTATAACATAATTGGACTTTGGCCTCGACTCCGAGAGAAGCGCGATCGCGACGAACTCGAAACAGCACGCCGCGAGTTGATTGAGGTTTTAGTTAACTACAGCGCCGTTCAAGATTTTGAGGCTCGACTTGTATTTGACGCGCACTATCGAGATACTCCCGGCGTTAAAGAAATTATTACTAAAAATTTATCGGTGCACTACACTGACTTCGGTCAGACAGCAGATACTTATATTGAAAAATCTTGTGCTAGTTTGCGCTACGAGTTGCGATCGGTCAAAGGCAAAGGCCGCATGATTGTCGCCACCTCAGACCGAGCGCAGCAATTGACCGTAGTCGGCTACGGTGCCGAATGGATGTCCGCCGAACAACTAGCGGCTGACGTAGAATCCACCGCCCGCCGCAGCGAGCGCCGGCACAAATCCCGCAAACAAAATTCCAGTCGCTTTCTCGCCAGTTCCCTCGATCCAGAATCCCAGCAGCGCCTTGCCAAGTTGAGAATGGGGCTGCATTAGCTGCTGAAACCCGCTCGCTGTCTGATAAAAAAAAAGTTTCTCAAAGGCCTTGCCAAATCGAGTAAGTTCAGCTATTGTTAGTAAATGTGGGTAACAAAAACCCCCAATCCTCGGTAGCTCAGTGGCAGAGCGGTCGGCTGTAATGAATGCAAGCCTTTGGCATCAACCAAAAGCCCTAGTGACATAGCAGCTCTATCCGGTAACGGATACTGAAAAATCGGGTGAATTCAAGGAAACCGCAGCACTTCGGGTGGCGGCAATCTTGAGCCAAGTCTGGCGAAAGGCAGCGGTTACGATCGCAAGTAGCCGGAAAGGTGCAGAGACTAGAGATGAGGAGCCTAACCAATAAATCTCATAGCGCCCGACATCCGACGACAGATCAAAAACATGATTTGTAGGGATGATGAAATAGTCCGCCCCCTTCGGAAACGTTGGGATAAGTGTAACCGATTGGTCGTAGGTTCAAATCCTACCCGGGGAGTTAGTAAAAGTCTGAAGTTGGAATTTTCCAGCTTCAGACTTTTTGTTTTTAAGATTTTTATTTAACTATAAAAGAGAATACCCAGCTTCCCGACTTCGCAGAAGTTGTCGGGGAGCAAAAGAACAGCGCTTTACGTTTAATTAGAACGACATACTTAAGTGTGTTGTCTGTCGCCTAAACTTACGTTTTCCAGCCCTGGGCTTTCCCTTCGTTCTTGGTGACAAGGCTCAAAGCTAGAGCTAAACCTTGAAGTTATATGGATCAGTCTGTCATGTGTGCGATCGGCATCACAGAATTTGTTACAATATTGCAATCAACTTGGTGAGGTGTTCGACCGTACATGATTAAGTCGGAGTTCAAACCAGATGTTCGCCTGTCCGCACGTCCAGGCACTTTCAAAGTTTAGGCATCTCGCTATCTAAAAAATCCCATAGTCACTACTGATATTTTAAAGTATCGCAAATTACCATTTTTACAAAAAATACTTAAGTACCGACCACCCGCGCTCCGATCGATATCAAGCGCAATGTTAACCCAAAGCTTCGTCAGAGAATAAAACCCATGAATACACTTCCCGGTTACAAAATCACAGAAGTTGTTCAACTTGGTGTGAAGTCGATCATTTATCGCGCAGTCAGGGAATCCGATCGAACATCAGTCATCATTAAAACACTCAATACCGAGTACCCCACAATAGAAGAAATTACCCGGTTGAGACATGAATACAAAATTAGCTCGAATCTCCAAATCGAAGGGATTGTTAAACCCCATAGCTTAGAAAAATATAACAACAGTTTCGCTCTGATATTAGAAGATTGTGGCGGTCAATCTCTCAATCATTATCAAGCAGGTAAAAGCATTAAAATTAGGAAGTTTTTGCCGCTGGCTATTCAAGTGGCACAAACTCTCGGAAAACTGCATCAAAACCAGATTATTCATAAAGATATAAAACCCTCCAATATTATCATCACACCAGATTGGGAACAAGTAAAAATCACTGATTTTAGCATGGCAACGCGCCTATCTAGAGAGGTTCACCAAAATAGCAATACCACCGTGCTAGAAGGTACTCTAGCCTATATATCCCCAGAGCAAACTGGTCGGATGAACCGAGACCTCGACTACCGAACTGACTTGTATTCTCTAGGTATCACGTTTTATGAAATGCTGACAGGAGAGTTGCCATTTAACTCCACTGACCCCTTAGAATTAATTCACAGCCACATTGCTGTGACGCCAGTTCCTCCCGATAAGTTAAAAAAGGAAATCCCCCTGGTAGTTTCATCTATTGTCATGAAACTATTAGCTAAAAATGCCGAAGACCGATATCAAAGTGCCTTTGGAGTAAAAGCAGACCTGGAAAATTGTCTAACCCAGCTACAAACAACTGACAAAATAGTAAATTTTATTCCAGGGACAGTTGACAAATCAGGTCAATTTTTGATTCCTCAAAAACTCTATGGCCGCACACAAGAAGTGGCTGATTTGATGGCATCATTCGAGCGAGTCAGCTCCGGGAAAACAGAGATGGTGTTGGTAAGCGGTTACTCAGGCATCGGTAAAACCTCAGTTGTCAGTGAAATCCACAAACCAATTGTCAGGCAGCGGGGTTATTTTATTGCTGGCAAATTTGACCAGTTTAAGCGGGATATTCCTTATGCTGCAATAACTCAAGCCTTTGAATCATTAATGCAGCAGTTATTAACAAAAAGCTCAGAAGATTTGGCAATTTGGAAAGAAAAGCTTTTGTCAAAGCTGGGTAATAACGGTGGAATTATTATTGATGTTGTCCCTTCTGTCGAACTAATAATTGGTTCGCAGCCTGCTGTTCCCCAATTGGGGCCGACAGAATCTCAAAATCGCTTTAATCGATTGTTCAAAGAATTCTTGAAGGTGTTTGCCCAAGCAGAACACCCCTTAGTTCTCTTTCTGGATGATTTGCAGTGGGCAGATTTAGCTTCCTTAAAATTGATTCAGGAACTGGTAACAGACTTGGAGAGCAGATATTTTTTACTGATAGGAGCCTATCGAGATAACGAAGTCAATTCGACTCATCCTTTAGTTCAAACTGTCGGAAAAATTCAACAGACGGGTGCTCAGGTGCATCACATTATGCTCCCATGTTTAGAGTTGAGCAGCGTCACGCAGCTAGTACAGGATACTTTGGGTAATGAAACCGAAAAGTTAAAGTCTTTGACACAGTTAATTTTTCATAAAACTGGCGGAAATCCATTTTTCCTAACTCAACTGCTCTCAACTATTCACTCAGAACAACTGTTAGTTTTTGATTTCACTTTTGGTGCATGGCAGTGGGACATTAGGGAAATTGAAGCCGCTGGTATTGCAGATTACAGTGTGGTTGAATTAGTTGCTCGGAATCTTCAACTATTGCCGGAGGAGACGCAGCAAGTATTAAAATTAGCTGCTTGTATGGGCAACCGTTTTAGTTTAGACAATTTGGCAATTGTTACGGAAAAATCCGGCTCGGAAACGGCGGCAGATTTATGGGATGCGCTTCAAGCTGGTTTAATTCTGCCAATGAGCGATGCTTACAAAATCCCTCTGGTTGAGGAAATCGACTCCGGGCGGCCAGGGCATGGGGATGGAGTTGGGAGTCGCGCTCAATACGCAATATCTTACAGGTTTTTGCACGATCGCGTCCAGCAAGCCGCCTATTCTCTCATCCCTGACTCACAGAAAAAACAAACTCACTTAAAAATCGGCTCTCTGCTATGGCAGGGCGAGCACGGGGGCACCGCCCCTACGGCATCCGAGATAGCAGAAAATATCTTTGATATTGTCAACCAACTCAATATCGGGCGCGAATTCATCACAAATCAAGAAAAGCGAGATGAACTAGCTAACTTTAATCTTATAGCTGGCAAGAAAGCTAAGAGTTCTGCCGCCTATGAAGCAGCACTCAAATATTTTAATGCGGGTCGAGAACTTCTACCCGAACCAGCTTGGGAGAGTCACTACAATTTAATTATGGAACTTCACCTGGAAGCGCTGGAATTATCCTATATAAATACTGATTTTGAGCGAGCATTGCAGCTATCGGATCTGATTATATTGCGCGCTAAAAAATTGCTAGAAAAACTAAAAGTTTATGAACTAAAAGTAATTTATTATTTAATGCTAAATCAATTCCAAGCGTCGATAGATATAGGTCTCAAAGCTTTGAAAATGCTGGAAGTGTACATCCCGATAAATCCCCACAAAATGAATATTTCCCTGGAGCTATTTCTAACAAAACTAGCTTTAAGAAATAAGCAGATTGAGGATTTAGTGGAACTGCCGCCAATGACTGACCCTCATAAAATTGCTGCTCTACGAATTCTAACGAATATGACTCCCGCTGCTTTTGTAGTAGCACCCGATATGTTCCCACTGATCATATTTAAAATGGTTACACTTTCTCTCAAATACGGGAATGCGCCACTGTCTAGTTGCGCCTATGCAAACTATGGTGTGATCCACTGTGGGGTGTTAGGCGATATTAATTCTGGATACCGATACGGTCAAATGGCTGAGGCACTTTTAGAACGCTTCCACACCAACTTGCACAAATCTCAAGTTTCAATGCTTTTTAATGGTTTTATCCGTCACTGGTCTGAGCAGGTCAGGGAAAGTCTTATAGGTTTGCTTGAGGGTATTCAGAGCGGACTAGAAACCGGAGATGTCAGCAATGCTTGTTCTTGTGCTGGTCTTTACAGCAATTATATATTTTTGAGCGGCGAACCTCTGGACTCCGTAGCCAGTAAGCAGAGTCAATGTATTGAAATGCTGGTGAAGTACCAGAATGAATTTATGATGAATCATACCATTATAGGGGCTCAAGTTGTCTTAAATTTGCAAGGTAAAACAGCTAATCCTTGCCTGTTAGTTGGCGAGAGATTTAATGAAGAAACTATGCTGCCCGCTTTAAGGGAGAGTAAAAATAATCTGGTAATATTTTTAGGATGTTTTTTTAAATCATGGCTAAATTATCTATTTAAAGATTATGCTAAGTCTGCTGAAAATGCCATGACAGCATCAAATTACTCTGAGGCTGTGATGTCCATGATGTATGTTCCTCTGCACAATTTTTACTATTCGCTAGCCCTCTTAGCTTTGTATCCCACAGCTACAAAAATAGAACAGAAAAAATATTTAAAAAAAGTTGCGTCGCTTCAGAAAAAAATGAAGCATTGGGCTTTTCACTGCCCGCAAAATTATCAGCACAAATATGACTTAGTAGAAGCCGAGAAAGCGCGAGTATTGGGACAAGATGAAAAAGCTGCTCTGTATTACGAGCAAGCAGTGAAAGGAGCTTCGGAGAATGAATACATCCACGAAGAAGCGCTAGCCAACGAACGGGCGGCAGAATTTTATATGGCTCGCGGTCGAAACAAAGTGGCTCAGAGTTATCTGATAGATGCTTACTACGGCTATATTCATTGGGGAGCAACCGCCAAGGTCAAACATTTGGAGTCAGAGTATCCGATGTCTTTACCCCCTGCATCTGCGGCCAAATCTAGTAGCGATCGAACTATTACTAGCACTAATTATAGCACGAGTAGCAGTCAAAGCAGTTTATTGGATTTGACAACTGTTGTTAAAGCATCTCAAGCGCTAGCTAGCGAAATTGTGCTGGATAATTTGTTAGAAAAGTTAATGAAAATGGCGATCGAGAATGCTGGGGCCCAAAAAGGTTTTCTTCTGATGCCCAAGGAAGGAAAATTACGGATTAAAGCAGCGGCATCGGTGGAGTCTTCGGATGTTGCAGTTGAACAATGCCCTAGAGTATCTCCTGCAGAGGTTTTGCCAATAACCGTGATTAATTATGTTGAAAGGACGCACTCTGATGTAGTTTTAAGTCAGGCTGCTAGAGAAGGTCTATTTACAGATGACCCCTATATTAAAAGGCAGCAAGTGAAATCTGCGCTTTGTACTCCTATTCTGAATCAAAGCAAACTCCTCGGCATCCTTTATCTGGAGAATAATTTAATTAATGAAGCGTTTTCTCCAACGAGGTTGGAGGTTTTGAAAATACTTTCTTCCCAAGCTGCCATTTCTATAGAAAATGCCGTACTTGTTGCTAATTTGTCGGAGGCTAAGGAACAGTTGGAGGATTATTCGCGGACGCTGGAGGTGAGAGTAGAAGAGCGCACGCAGGAATTAAAGACTAAAGAAGCTAAGCTGCAAGAAGCTCAAAAACTGGCGCACCTCGGCAACTGGGAATTTGATTTGGAGGGGGATAAATTAACTTGGTCTGAGGAAGTATTCCGAATTTTTGGTCTTGACCCTAAACTACCAGAACCGACTATTTTAGAACACAGGAAGCAAATTCATCCAGATGACCTACAGTTGTGGTTAGAGGCAGTAGAGCAGATTAGTCGGTTAGGAAATCCTTGCGAGTTGGAATTGAGAATTTTGCGCCCTGATGGAGCTGTCAGATATATTTATGTTAAGGCGCAAGCTATTTTTGATGGCGGTAAGGTGATTAAGTTATTTGGGACGGTACAGGACATTACGGATCGCAAGTTAGCGGAGGATGCTTTGCGACTGTCTGAGGGGCAATTGAGAGAAAAAGCGACACAATTGGAAGTTACTTTGTCCGAATTACGCTCGACGCAGACTCAACTAATTCAAACTGAAAAAATGTCTTCTTTGGGGCAGTTGGTGGCGGGGGTTGCTCACGAAATTAATAATCCGATTAATTTCATTTATGGCAATGTTCTCCATGCTAACGATTATAGCTCGGATTTGCTGGGATTGATTGAGCTTTACCAGGAGTCTTATCCGAATGCTAATCCTGAGATTGTTGCTAAAACAGAAGATATTGACCTCGCTTTTATTCAAGAAGATTTGCCCAAAATTCTAAAATCAATGCAGGTTGGGGTCGATCGCGTTCGCAATATTGTGCTGTCGCTGCGGAATTTCTCACGCCTGGATGAAGCCGAGATGAAACCAGTGGATATTCACTCTGGGATTGATTCGACTCTGCTAATTTTGCAGCACAGGTTGAAAAAGGATGCAGTCGGACATGGCATTGAGGTAGTTAAAGAGTACGGTCAACTGCCGAAGGTAAATTGTTATGCTTCGGGGTTAAATCAGGTGTTTATGAATATTTTGAGCAATGCAATTGATGCAGTGGAGTTAGGAGTTGGGCGACCGGAGACAACTGCCAAACTCGAAAATCCTTTGTCTCCAATCTTTGAGCGAAAGATTGAGATTCGGACTGAGGTATGCGACCAAAACAGGGTGAGAATTTATATTGCTGATAATGGTCGGGGGATCACGGAGGAAGTACGATCGCGAATATTTGACCCTTTCTTTACTACAAAACCTGTGGGGCAAGGTACCGGTTTAGGGTTGAGTATCAGTTATCAGATTGTAGTAGAGAAACACGGCGGGAAGCTAATGTGCTTTTCCGCGCCCGGTGAAGGGGCTGAGTTTGTGATTGAAATTCCCGTGAAGCAGTGAACTTTTTTTAAGTTTTTATATAAGTTTTTTAACCGCCGATAAACGCAGATGAACGCAGATAGAATTGTATCTGCGTTCATCTGTGTTTATCGGCTGATATCGGCTGTTAAAAATTCTCAATCTAAATATTAAACATCGCGTTCTGTCCGCACCCATTTAGTTTGCCGCTTCAGGATAAAACCCAGGTACAAAGGGATTTTCCAAAGGATGTAAAAAGGTACAGATAAAAGAGTTGAGCCAGAAATATTCGCACGCCCAAATTTTGCCCAAGCGGCGACAATGGAAACTAAAATCAGCAATCCTTGTACTGCTAACAAGACGGCTGGAATTGGGGATGTTCCCAAAATTGCTGCTAGTAAAGAGGCGGCAAAAGCAGCTAGCCAGATAGCGACTAAAAGCGATAGGGGAGGGACGGATAAGTCGAGGGCGATCGCCAATAAGTCAAAACGTTTTTGCTCGACTGAAGCTGCTGTCAGCCGGGGAGTTTGAGTTAACAAGGTCTGTATGTGACCGTGTTCCCATCGGGTTCTTTGACTTGTGGCTGCTTGCTGCTGCTGTGGCAAACACCCGGTGACGTTTGCTTCGGGGCAGAATACTGTTGGATGTCCGGCGATCGCCAAATCCAAACTCATCTGCATATCTTCAACAATATTGCCGCTAGCTAGGGAAACCGATCGAATTATCGACCAGGGAAAAGCCATGCCAGTACCTGTTAGTAATGATGGGAATCCTAACTGTTTTAATCCGCTGGGACGGACTAAGTTTTTCACGAGAAAGGCTAAAGCAGAAATGGAATCTTTGGGGGTAGGATTGGGTGGCTGTTCCATTAAATAAGTTGCTTGTACGGGTCTTTGTTCGGCCATTGCCACCCGGGCTAATTTTTCTATAGAGTCTGGCTGACAGATGCAGTCTGCGTCAACCATGATTACTACTTCTGGGGGGTCTGATTCGATCGACTGCAAGCCAAAATCCAGTGCGTATCCTTTGCCCTTGCGTTGTGTGTCTTGGCGCTCGATCGCACTTGCACCGCAGTTACGAGCGATTTCTGCCGTGGCGTCCGTACAGTTGTCAGCAATCACTAACAGGCGGTCTTGAGGTGTTAGCTGTGGCAATATAGTGGAGATGGTGGCGGCAATTCCTGCTGCTTCGTTGTAAGCGGGAATTAAAACTGCTACTTTGGGGCGGGGCGCTTTAGTTTCCGCTGTCTCGCCCTGGCCGGACAAGAAAGCTGCACTGCATTCTAGAAATAGAACTGCCACGGGAATTAGAAGGATCAGGGCGATCGCCAATAGCACAACATCAATCAATAGGAACATTAGCTGATTAATTTCCACAATTCTACTACCTTAATTTAATTTAATTTCTTGCGTTCATTGAGTTTATTTAATCTTATTGCACCTTTGTTAACTCACTGCGCCACGCTATCTAAAGTATCATCATATCATGCCCGCAAAAAATCACCCTTCTCACATTTGTTGTGAGAACTTAAGTCCTCCTAAAACTACTAGGACTAGCATCCTCACTAAAAATTAATTTGATGGCGGTTGTGCGATCGCAAATAATATCATATCATGTCAATTCTGACAATGTTAAGTCACTCAATTTAATTAAACATCAAACAAGCCCAGACTGGAGAAACCCGGTTTCTAAAAGAAACCAGGTTTCTGGGTGTTCTATTTTTAATCAACTAAATACTTAGTCGATGTTTAACATCAAATCCGGTTGCATCGGAATAATAAAATCGAGTCAAAAGTTAACACTCAACCATTCAGTTTTTCGACACCGAGTCAACTGTCAACTGTCAACTGTCAACTGTCAACAATCAACTGTCAACTGTCAACTGTCAACTGTCAACTGTCAACTGTCAACTGTCAACTGTCAACAATCAACTGTCAACTGTCAAAAACCATTTCGCTCGTGCAACCGGAATTGATATAACTCATCCATCTCCTGTGGGTGGGCACTCAGGAAGGAATCTCCCAACTCAAAACTAAGTTCAAGCTACGCTGCATCGGGGATAGCAACAGGTTCAGATTTTTTGCTGGTGAACTGTGCGGGGGGTGCAAATTCTCTGAGATATCTCGAAACAGAGCGCAAATATCCCACTTCTGCTTGAATCAAATCCAGCGTAGAAAGACTCTCAACTAAGTCATCAAACTCATCTGCCGTAACTCCAGCACTGTGCAAGACTTCTTGGTTAAGCCGCCCGCAGATTCCTTGCAGGAGGAGTTCGATAATCTCGCTATAGTCAGCGATTTCCGTTCCGTAACCTTGCAATTTCTTCGGATTGATTCCCCACTGCAAAATCTTCAACAAGTCTTCAGGGGCACTCCACGCAAAAGAGGAAGCAATCACTTCTTTTTCCGCTGCGACAAGAGCGTGCTTGATTTGCACTTCGGGGAAATCTGGATCGATGATTAAGCTTTCCAGCTTCGACACTTGTTTATCTAACACGCCCAAAGAAAAAGGAGCTAATTCTACAGTCACCATGTCGCCAGTATCGTTCACACTTCTAAAAGGATCTTCCAACACATTAATTAGCAGGTGAATGTCAGTAGGCTTTTTCCAGTCAAATTGTCCAAGGAAAAAGGGTTCTTCGTATCCCGGTAAAAGTCCTTGAAAATAAATCGGCAGATTTTTGCCTGATTCAAGAATTTTATAAAGAGCTACTTCCAAAGTTTCTGTCGGCCAACCGAGATTACTTACGGCAACAAATTTCAGTTTTCCGGGAACGGACACAACCAGAGAATTCAGCAATAAATGTACGGCTTCAAAAAGATTTTGAGCAGTTACGTAGCGGTGGGGAGCGTGAACGTTGACAGTTTTACCTTGCTCTACTTTTTTGGACATTTGCTCGCAGAACAAGCTATTTTCCAACATATGAGTAAAGCGAACCATCCCGTAAGTCACATCTCCTTCTTGAGCTGCTTTGGCAAATTGCCATTCGGCAAACTTTTTCGAGGCGGCGTAAACTTCGGTTGTAAAATATCGAGATGTTTTGCCTGTGGAAGAGAAGATGCAGTGTTCTACGCCGTATTCTTCGCAGAGTTGGATGATGTGTTTACATCCTAACAGGCTGGTTGTAACTGTTTCTCGGATTTTGATTTCAGCTAGTCCGGGTTGGCGTTGGGCTGCTAGGTGAAAAACAATTTCTGGTTTTTCTACCTCAAATATGTGTTTGAGCGCGTCGAGGTTGCGAATGTCGGCGGCATAGAAAGTTACAGCACCTTCTCTGGTAAAAAGCGGTAGATTTTCTTCGGGGTTGTGACATCGGGCGTTGTCTGCGGAAATGATTTTAGTTGCGCCTAATTCGAGGAGTTTTTCGATTAAGAAACGACCGACACATCCTTCTCCACCGGTGATGAGGATGGTTTTTCCGTTGATTTGGCTGCTGACTGCGGATGCGTATAGGTGAATAGTGCGATCGCGCACGTCGCTAAAAGGTTCGCTTTCTAATTGTCCGTCGGCTTGATAGGCTGCGATTAGCTGTGCGGTGAGAGTTTGTAAGGCTGCGAGGATTTCAGGATCTTGCGGTTCCGGGGAACCGGGCGGAACTAGCTGCTGGATGCGCTCAATTATTTCCGCTTTGCTGGCACCTTCAAACAATTCTCTTTGGTTAAATGCACTCTTCACTTTTTTTGCTCCTTTAAATTCTAGAAATACGGTTGCTGATAAGCGCGTTGTTAAACAAATTTTAGAGGGACAGAATCTTTAATAGTCTGCTTAGTTTTAGGATTTTTTCGACGGAAAGCTACTTGATCGGAAAGACACGCCCTCGGCTCTGCTTGTAGTTTTATTAAGCGCTTTTTTAACCTGCTTACTTTTGCGATCGGCAAATATCGGCAAAGTCGGAATGTTCTCTGTCCAAAATTGGTCACTACAACTATATACTTAAATGGTTGAGTGTTGGCAATACTCAGAACATATCTTTACTATTTCTTTGCAATCACCTGCGAGTTTTCACGCAATTTTAAAGTTTATGTAAAGTAAGGTCTACGTTTAAAAAACTTAACAATAAACTCGACACTGATTCTAGCATTTTACTTTTTTATTAAAATGTATTTATTGTTACTAAATAAAGTTAAACTTTAAGTAAAAATACGCACAAAAGCTTTAACCGAATATTTCCGTGTGCGGAAAATCTTGTTATTTGATGGGTGGGGTAGTCCTGCAGTGCCTACCCCTGTATGTGTGCTGCTACTAGGCGCGAACGGTGCGTTCTTTTTTGCTGCCCTCAAAGCCACGAGCGTCCCCAACATCGTAGCCTCCTGTTCGCAAGCGACGGTCTAAATCGCTGGCTTCGGGAGAAGTTTTGGCTGCTTCTTCGATCGTGACTCTGCCCTCAAGCACGAGTTTGTAAAGACCCTGGTTGATAATCTGCATTCCTTCGTAAGTATCATGCTCCATTAATCGGAAAGCTTCATCATCAGCACCTTTCATCAAGTAATCGTGCATGGCAGGTGTATTCACCAAAATATCGTGAACTGCTACTCGACGGTTGTCAACAGTTGGCAGCAAAAGTTGGGCAATTACCGCTACTAAAGAATCGCAAATTTGAATCCGCATCGCCTGTTGTTCTTCGGGCGGGTAGAGGTTCAACAACCGATTAATAGCGTTAATGGCGCTGCGAGTGTGGAGAGTTCCCAATACTAAGTGACCAGTTTGAGCGGCTTGCAACGCTGTATTGATGGTAACGCGATCGCGCATTTCCCCGATCAGAATTACATCTGGATCTTCCCGCAAAACAGCGCGCAAAGCCTGCTGAAACTCGTGGGTATGCAAGCCGACTTCCCGCTGGCTGACCAAGCATTTTTTAGAAGGGTGAATGAATTCGATCGGGTCTTCAATTGTAACTACGTGCTTTTGCTCCATCTGGTTGAGGTGGTCGATCATCGCAGCTACGGTTGTCGATTTCCCCGAACCAGTCGGCCCTGTAACCAATATTAATCCCTGCGATCGCAAAATGATATTTTTGAAAACTTCTGGCAACCTCAAGGAATCGATAGTAGGTATTTCCAAACTAATCAACCGCAATACTAGGGCACCGCCGCTGAGAGAATCAAAACAGTTTAGCCGACACCGCACGAAGCCAGGGTAAAAAATTGCTGAGTCTAATTCCTTGGTAGTTGCAAATTGTTTTCGCTGTTCGGGGGTGAGAATTTCGGCTAGGTAATGTTCAAAAATTTCTGGGGTTACTTTGGGGTGGTTAGTTGCTACTTGCATCACGCCCCGAATCCGAAATCGAGGTACTTGGCCGACTCGGATGTGAATGTCGGAAGCGCTCGCTGCATGGGCATCTCTGACCATTTGTTCGATCGTACTGACGGGTGTCTCGACAGGCCGCTGCTGCTGCTGCTGCTGGGCTGCGGGGGGCGCACTCGGCGCAGGTGGAGGCGGCGCGGGAGTTGCAGCCAAGGGCGGGGGCGGGGGCGGTGTTCGTCGGCGGCCTTGAGCCTCTGGTTGAAGGGGTGTAGGATTGTTTAATGGGTTCATTTTTTGGTCTCCAGTCAGTCTATTTTAGATTTTAGATTTTAGATTTTAGATTTACTCCACAGATTAATCTGGGAGCAGGAACTAGAGTCTAAAATTTGGGGATCGACCCTGACTGAGTGTCGGGGGCTTGTATCCGTTTTTTGGGGGGTCAATGTAGATTTATTGCGAAAAAATGCCCGATTTCTAATTTTATCGCTCGCAGCTAATTCGGTGTTAAATGCTGAGAATATTTTACAATTAGGCTGGATGGGGCGATCGAGTAATTAACAATTTCAACTCCTATGAACATCGGTCACAAAATCGCCGACTGGCTCGAAAATCGCGCTGTTACCCCTGCCTACGCGGGTTGGCTGCTGTCGGGGATGACGGTTTTCTTTTTTGGGTCAGCGACTAATACAATGTCTGGGTGGCTGTACGTGCTCAGCGGTGGGGGTTTGGCGCTGTTGGGAGTAGCGGCGGTTTTGCCGGGAAAATCGCTCCGTTCGCTGGAAGTCCGTCGCCGCCCGATCGAACCGGTGAGTGCGGGCGATCAAATCACCGTTGAACTAGAAATCGAAAATCGCGCCCGCCAACCTAAGACTCTGTTGCAAGTGATAGACATCTTGCCGTTTGTATTGGGAGAACCGGTTATCCGCCCGATCGAAGTTATAGAGCCTAACAGTATATACAGGGATACATACTATCTGGAAATCCGGCAGCGCGGCGTCTATCGGTGGCAAGAGGTAAACTTGAGGACGGCGGCACCTTTAGGGTTGTTTTGGTGCCGACGCAGCCGCCCAGTCAAAGCGGTGGCGGTTGTGTATCCACAAGTTTTGCCGTTGAGCACTTGTCCTTTGATCGATCGCATCGGTCAAGAAGACAGCCCGCAATTTTACAATCGCAGTCGATCGCAAACTGCTACCGAAGGCCTCACCCGCAACCTGAGACCTTACCGCCACGGAGACCCCACCCGCCTGATTCACTGGCGCACCAGCGCCCGCTACGGAGAACTGCGGGTGAGAGAGTTAGAAGTTGCAGCCGGCGGTCAAGAAATTATTATTGCTCTCGACAGCGCTGCGGCGTGGCAGCCAGAAGAATTTGAACGAGCCGTGACAGTAGCTGCGTCTCTTTACTTCTATGCTAGCAAGCGCCTGTTAAACGTCAAACTTTGGACTGCCGGGACTGGACTCGTATCGGGGAACCGGGTAGTTTTGGAAACTTTAGCGGCGGTTAATGCTGGGGAAGATGCGATCGATAATCGGTCGAAACTGCCGATAATTTGGCTGACTCAAAACTCTGCAACTTTAAGCACTCTTTCCCCGGGCAGCCGCTGGGTGCTCTGGCCGTCGGCAACTGCTGAAACAGGCGACAAAACTTTAGTCAAACACGATTTACCGGGTTTGAAAATTCGCTCTGACCGACCGTTAGAACTTCAGTTACAAGATACTCTGGAAAGAGCGATTAATTATTAAGTAAGATAGACCACGAAAAAACCTGTGAAAGAGCGATTAGTTATGAAGATAGACTTGATTAATCTAAAAACTAAAGAACCATGATACACTACAGGAGTGTAATTCATCAACTTAAGGATCTTACATGGCCTGGCAATTGCTTGGCAAGTTAAGAGCAGCTTAGATTACTGTGACTCCGGTCATAAACATCATATCTCATTCACCAAACAGGAGAAAAAATGACTTTCTGGGAGAAATTAAAGCAGAACGTATCACAAATCAATGATTCTCTGCAAACCAATATTTCCAAGTTTAAAAACAATGATTTTGCTGATGCCTCAATGGCAATATGTGCATTGATTGCTGCTGCTGATGGCACTATCAATACCGAGGAAAGACAAAAAACGGCTGCTCTAATAATTTCCAATAAAACACTCCAAATTTTTCCGGCGTCGGAGTTGAAGCAAAAATTTGATTTTTATTGTGAGAAGCTATCACAAGACTTCGATTTTGGTAAAATTGAGGCTATCCAAGCGATAGGGAAACTTAATAAAAAACTAGACCAAGGTCGTGCAGTTATCCAAATTGGCATTATTATCGGTGGTGCGGATGGTAATTTTGACAAAGATGAAAAGAAGGTTGTCAAAGAAGCTTGCCATGCTGTGGGCATTAATCCTGGGGAATTCGATCTCTAAATTCAGCTATTTTATGGTTGGTTCTAGCCAATCAATTATTCAAGGCTTTATATCTGCGAATAGCATTGTTCATTGAGTTTATTTGCTCTGCGTGAAATGAGGGAGGCATTAAGCTATGAACAGTATGAAGGAGTCCATTGTGCATGACATCGGTCGGAAGTGCAGAATGATCGAGTCCTAGTGTATGTCCTATTTCATGGGCAATGGTATTTGCAATTAAGTTAGATAGTTGATTGAGACTAAGGCTGGCATTGTAAGAAGCATAGAATACTTGATCAATCCGAATAATCGCCCGATCTGTAACCATTCCCGATTTGAAGCTAGCCACGCCGAGATAGTCAACCGGCTGGCTATCAACGAATATATAAACATGGGTAAAATCTTCGCCCCACTCTTTGGGATCGGGGGTATCGGAGGTCAAAAATACCTTGACGCTTCTAAATGCGCCGTAGAGTTTGGAGAAAGCGTCCATCAGTAGGGAAAAGATCGCTTCTTTATTTTCGGGTGCGACATCCATTCCTGATACATCTACCCAAATACAACGGCGAAAATCGCTATCCTTATCAATTAGAACTCTTCCACAGGAAGGGCAAAACTCCCACTGAGGCTGGATACGGGAACGACAGCCGTGACAGCGGAGTTTGGGGGTTCTAGTCAGGTTTAGCCGTTGAGAGAGGGGGAGTTTTAGCTTGCGATTGTGTTTGGTTAAGTCTAGGCGATCGTACAGCGACATTGACTGAGTGTAGGAATTTTTTCTCGTAACATAACGTATTTTTCATCTCATGTAAATTACGCTGATTACTTCAGGTATTTAAACAAAACAAAGGGTATTCATCGTTGTAGTCCACTTCTGATTCTAGGAAGTAAGGAGCATCTATGTACCGAAGGAGTTGTTAAGCATAGGTTTTCACAAGTTCCTGTAACCCATTAACCTTAACACCGTTACCGATGGCTGCCATTTTCCACTCATCATTATGCTTGTAGATTTCTGCCATCAGCATCCCCGTCATGCCTTTGTATTCAGAACCTGATAGGTTATATTTTGCGAGTTCTTGATTATTAGACGTATTAACCAAACGCACAAACGCATTTTGAACTTGTCCGAAGTCTTGCTTACGTGCCGTGCAATCGTAAATGTTAACTGTGAAAACCAGTTTTACAATTTCCGAAGGCATCCGAGATAAATCGATGAGTATTTGCTCGTCATCCCCGTCTCCCGCCCCTGTGCGATTATCACCTAGATGCGTAATAGCTCCTGAACGGTGGGAGAGATTGCTAAAATAAATGATGTTGGCATTATTATTCACTTTGCCATTTTGATCTAAACAAATCACTGAGGCATCCAAGTCATAATCTGGAGCACTGCTAAAAGCCCCAAACAAACCTCCACCGGAGCGTTTCGCCACATCCCACCCTAATCCGCACATCAGTTTTGTTAGCCCTGGCGCTTCTTTGGAAAGCGAGATGCGCTGTCCTTTTTGTAGGTTAATTCCCATGTGTTTTACCTTTTTATATCAAATCCGGTTGTATCGGAATTGTATGGACGGGGCGGGTTTATGAGATTGTTGGTTTTAGCCAAATATTGTCGGTGAACCCGCCCCTACGGAAGTCGATCGGATATAATTCCAAATTAAACGGAAATGATATTAGCTATAGCGATCGAGTAATGCTTGCAAACCACCTTGATAACCTGATCCCACTGCATTGAGACGCCACTCGCCGTCTTTCCGGTAGAGTTCAGCCATGATCAGTGCTGTCTCTATGGAATAATCTTCTACCAAGTCATAGCGAACAGCTTCCTGTTGTGTTTGGGCATTAACGATCCGCACGAAGGCATTTTGCACCTGACCAAAATTTTGACGGCGTTGCTGTGCTTCATGGATGGTTACAGTTACAAGAATTTTTTGGACATCATTAGGCACTTTTTTGAGGTTGATTTTGATAACTTCATCATCCCCCTCGCCGGCCCCCGTGAGATTATCTCCCAGGTGCTGCACTGATTTGTCGGGATCTGGACTTGTGAGATTGTTGTAAAAAATGAAGTGGTTGTCAGAAATTAATTTTTCGTTAGCACCTAAAAGGAACAATGATGAGTCTAGGTCAAAGTCAGAGCCCGTGTCTGTAGCTTTAACGTCCCATCCCAGTCCTATGAATACTTCTGAGAGACCGGGTGAAATTTTCTCAAGCGATACCCGTTGTCCTTTGTTCAGAGATACTGCCATGATTCAATCTTCCTCTTTATTAGAATTAGAAGTGGTTATGGAGGGAGGCGCGGACTGGAAAACTTTATTAAGTTTTTGCTGGAAATAGTTGGAGAATTTTAAATCTTAAATAATAAGAATATTAGCTAACTGTGCCGATGTCAATAGGGGTTACAACTCTTAATTTTTTTTTTGTCTGAGTACAAAGCAATCATGCCCTGCCTCCCACAGTTGTGTAATCTCAGCTTGGGTTATTGTGCTTGTGTATTTTGACAAACTCTCGGAACTTCGCCGTGTTTTGTGATGCAAGTGACCATTACCAGGCCGTTTCCACAAGGCCCTCCGCTGGAAAGCCTCCTGTGTTGCAATACCATCGACTTGTGGCGTCGATGGTGTTGCGACGGATTCCAAACTCTGGAGCAACTTCGATTTTCTTTATGCCATTTAACTCGATCGCTCGGATGACCTGATGAAAGACGTATAAATGTACAGTTGGGGCCCCAAAGTCTGCGCGATCGCTCTGCAAAACTGGCCACTAATTTTAGTCTATTTTCTAACCGACGAAAGCGGTTGCTATAGTTTAATTTAAATGCCGATCGGCTCGAATCGAACTCTTTGCCTGACAATAAAAGCTCAATCCCTATCACTCCGTAGTGTCGGGGAGAATTTCGACTACATACTCCGGTACATATTCGGGTCGATTCTCTGGCCGATTCGGGGGCAAATTATCGGGCAAATTATCGGGCAAATTATCGGGCAAATTATCGGGCAAATTCCTCGGTGGATGTTCGAGTCTGACTCGCCGGATCGGGAGATTTGCAATTAGTGCTGTGGCCCGCTGGTCGCTCTCCAGCGAGAACTCAGACCCGGTGGTATCGATTTCCACGTAGCGAGATACCACCTCTAGAATTTCTCGGCGCATCGACTCAACCATTTCTGGGCTGAGTTCTGAGCGATCGTGGGCTAGAACCAGTTTGAGGCGCCGTTTTACCTCGTCGCGGCTGTTGTCAGGGGTGCGCGGGAAAAGTCGTTCGAGAAGTGTGTGTATCATGGGTCGGGCTGGTTTGTCAAGGGTTAGGCATAGAAAAGGTCATACCATTTTCGATTTTCGATTTTCGATTTTCGATGGGGGAATCAGTGATTCCCGTCAGGTTGGGAGCTGGTCTACAGTTTCATTCTTTTTGGGAACTGGTGTCACTGGGGGAAAATTTGGGCTAGTTTTTGTGATGCGGTCGATTTTCGATTTTCGATTTTCGATGGGGGAATCAGTGATTCCCGTCAGGTTTGAAGCTGGTCTACATTTTCATTCTTTTTGGGAACTGGTGTCACTGGGGGAAAATTTGGGCTAGTTTTTGTGATGCGGTCGCTGCTGTTAAAGATCGATCGCCAATAACCACATCACATAATTTTAGTATTTAAGAACTTGCGGAGGCGAGTAAAGAAGTTTTCGGGACGGGGATTTAGATCGAGAAATTCAACTTTTTCGCCTTCTAAGCGGCGGGCAATATTGTCGAAGGCTGTTCCAGCTAAAGAGGCCGTTTCCGACAATACTAATGGTTCGCCTCGGTTGGTGGAAACGATGACGCGCTCGTCGTCGGGAACGACGCCT
Source organism: Microcoleus sp. D2_18a_B4 (assembly GCF_036702475.1). Lineage (NCBI taxonomy): Bacteria > Bacillati > Cyanobacteriota > Cyanophyceae > Oscillatoriales > Microcoleaceae > Microcoleus > Microcoleus sp. D2_18a_B4. Next base: position 46,420 of record NZ_JAUBTL010000035.1, on the reverse strand, counting down.
AACAGCGAAATGGCGAGGATTTCCCGCACGTCTTGCACCGACATCATATCATTTGCCAGCACCATTGCGGGTCTGATCCGGTTGACGATCAGGTTGATTTTCTTGACGTTGTTGGCTTCCAGCAGCCCGATGACTCGATCGGCATCGCGGACAGCAGCGATTTCGGGAGTGGTGACAATGATGCCTTCTTGAGCCGGGGCGATCGCATTTTGAAAGCCTTGTTCAATTCCAGCAGGAGAGTCGATCAAAATATAGTCATATTTTGGTCCCAACATCCCCACAAGCTGCTTCATCTGCTCGGCGCTGATGGCATCTTTCATCCGAGTTTGGGCAGCCGGCAACAGCACCAAGCGCGGCTGCCGCTTATCTTTCACCAAAGCTTGCTCTAATCGGCACTCTCCAGCGAGAACTTCTAATGCCGTGTAAACAATCCGATTTTCTAAGCCCAGCAGCAAGTCCAAATTTCTGAGACCGAAATCGGCATCAATTACAGCAACGTTGCGTCCCCGCTTAGCTAAAGCCATGCCGAGATTGGCTGTGGAGGTGGTTTTTCCTACCCCGCCCTTCCCTGATGTAACAACAATAATGCGAGCCATAAGCGATTTTTAGATTAGTTATTGCTAATTGGTAATTGGTAATTGGTAATTGCTAATTGCTAATTGGTAATTGCTAATTGCTAATTGGTAACAACTAACAAATGCCAACTAACAACTGTCAACTGTCAACTGCCAACTGTCAACTGTCAACTGTCAACTGTCAACTGTCAACTATCAACTGTCAACTGTCAACTAACCATTACCCCCGACTAACTGCGATTTGTCAAAATCAGAGGCTCTACCGATCCGAATCCCTTGAGGAGTCACATAGGCGACTTCCGGGAAAAACTGAGCGGGTGAGGTTTCTGGGCCTCTGGCAACATACTTAGCAATCCTAATCACCATCGGTTCCATCTGCAAGGTCATAATCACGCTTTTGGTATTGCCACCGGCACCGGCGTGCACGACTCCCCGCAAACGGCCCCAAACTAGGATATCGCCTCCGGCGATGACTGAGCCGCCGGGATTTACGTCTCCCAAAACTACGACGGTGCCTGGATGGCGAATTTCTACGCCCGATCGCACTGTCATCTGCAAATATAAAGGTTCCGCCAGCGATTGCGGTTTTTCGGCAGTGGCTTTATTGAGGGAAGAAACCGGAGGCTGCTGTTCTACACAATAGCCTGCTGTAGCTGCGGCAACGGCGGTTTGGCGGCGACTGGTGTGGACTCGTTTGAGTTGCAGTTCCACTTCGGAGAGGGCATCGGCGATTTCTTGCAGTTGGCGGATATCTAAAAGTCGATCGTTCGCCATCAATTGTACTTCGGCATTTGCCTGCCAAAAGCGTTCTCCTGCATTCAGTCTGACTTTTAGCTGCTGCCAAAGTTCAGTCCAAGTCGAGGCGGAGGCTGTTGCGGGTTCGCTATTGGTTTCTGGGGGGAGTAGCAACAGTAGCTGTCCATCTTCGGTTTTGAGTCGGACTTGCAGCTCCAAGCTGACTTCGGGTGTTGATTGAGTGGCAGGGGCGGAAGTGGCTCCGGCGGTGGCATCGGGTGTCATGGACAGGTCTGAGTTCAGGTAGGGACAGGTTAACATCAATATTAGCCTGAGTGGTCATTAGTCATTAGTCATTAGTCATTAGTCATTAGTCATTAGCCGGGCACTCCGCGCGCACTTTAGACAATTATAGGACTTACGCATGGGGGTCGAGAAACCGGGTTTTTTTACAAAAATACTTCGTGGCAACCGGCAGATTCGGTAAAAAACCCGGTTTCTTCTATCGGTGCATAAATCCTGAATTACTCATTACCAATTCCCCATTACCAATTCCCCATTCCCCATTACTATATGCAGCAAATAGAACGTTATCGCGGCAGTCTTCTCGGTTTAGCAGTTGGCGATGCTCTCGGAACAACTTTAGAGTTCCATCGCCCCGGAACGTTTGCGCCTATTAACGATATGGTTGGCGGTGGCCCGTTTCGACTGCAACCGGGCGAGTGGACGGACGATACTTCGATGGCACTTTGTTTAGCTGAAAGTTTGATTGAGAAACAAGGTTTCGATCCTGTCCATCAGTTAGAAACTTATGTGCGGTGGTGGCGAGAGGGACATTTGAGCAGTACAGGCAAATGTTTTGATATTGGCAATACGGTTCGACAAGCACTTGGAAAATTTGAAGATAAAAGACAACCTTTCTGCGGTTCTACCGATGCTCATACTGCTGGAAATGGTTCGATTATGCGTTTAGCTCCCGTGCCTTTGTTTTATGCGAAAAATCCTTTGGAAGTCCTAGAGAAATCAGCAGTAAGTTCTCGAACTACTCACGGTGCTGCTACTTGTGTGGATGGTTGCCGCTATTTTGGTAATTTAATTGCGGGGGCTGTGAATGGGGTTGCTAAAGATGTGTTGCTTTCGGAAAGATATTGTCCGATTGCTGGATATTGGGCGGCAAATCCGCTGGTTGCGGAGATTGATGAGATTGCGGCGGGTTCTTTTAAATTGCGACAACCTCCTGAAATTCAGGGTAGTGGTTATGTTGTCAAGTCTTTGGAGGCGGCACTTTGGGCATTTTACAACAGTTCTTCTTTTGCCGAAGGCTGTTTGTTGGCTGTGAATTTGGGCGACGATGCGGATACAACTGGTGCGGTTTACGGACAGTTGGCTGGGGCTTTTTACGGAGAATCAGGTATACCGGAAAAATGGATCTCGCAATTAGTCGATCGCACTTTAATTGCATCTTTTGGCGATCGGCTTTTCTATTTATCTAGATCGCTCTGAATACTTATATCAGTTTTCAATCTTCTTGGTTTTTACAAGAACTAGCAATTTTAGTTAACATAGATAAATTTACCCCACCATCTACCAGAATAGGCGCAACCACAGGCAGATTGCGCCAACAAAACGCTATATTTTGTTGTTCATAAGTCCTGAATCGAAAATCAAAAATCAAAAATCGAAAATCAATTGACGTGTGTAGCAATTCGTGATATGTGTCTTCGCGTTGATCTAGGGTGTGTCATCAATTAAAAGAGTTGACAAAAGCTGGCGAATGTGCGTAGGGTTCGGATCGCTCACTCAAGCTTCAGGAAAACCCGATGACACGGCGCTACTGGCAGCCTCAGTCATTGGGCTGGCTTAACCCTCCGATCGCTACTCACTACACGTTAATTCTGTTTTGTCAACCAACCTAATTAATGACACGCCCTACATATAAAAAATATTTATGAATAAATCTTAAGTTTTAATTAAATTTAGTATTATAATTTTGGTAACTTCCAACTAAGTATTTATTCTCACTATGATAGCGGATCAATTTCCTTGGCTGACCGCAATTGTCATCCTACCCCTGGTAGCTGCCCTCGCCATCCCTTTTGTGCCCGATACAGACGGCAAAACCGTGCGCTGGTATGCCCTAGGCGTAGGCATTGCAGATTTTGTATTAATGTGCTGGGTGTTTTGGACTCATTACGATCCCAGCATCTCTACTTTCCAAATCGTCGAACAATATCCCTGGATACCTTCTTTAGGCTTCAACTGGTCTGTTTCCGTTGACGGGCTGTCTGTGCCGTTGGTACTGTTGGCGGGATTGGTGACGACGCTATCAATCTTTGCAGCCTGGGAAGTCGATCGCAAGCCGCGACTCTTCTACTTCCTGATGCTGGTGATGTACTCCGCACAAATAGGAGTCTTCGTCGCCCAAGACATCATGCTGCTGTTCATCGTCTGGGAACTAGAACTAATTCCGGTGTACCTACTAATCTCGATTTGGGGCGGACAAAACCGTCGCTACGCAGCTACCAAATTCTTGATTTACACCGCAGGCGCTTCCATCTTTATTTTGATAGCTGCCTTAGCAATGGCATTCTACGGCGGAGGCACCCCCACCTTCGACATGGTAGAACTAGGCTTGAAGGACTACCCACTGAGTTTAGAATTACTCCTTTATGCGGGATTGCTGATTGCCTTCGGTGTGAAACTGGCGATTTTCCCCTTCCACACTTGGCTACCTGATGCCCACGGCGAAGCATCTTCTCCGGTGTCGATGATTCTGGCCGGCGTATTGCTGAAAATGGGCGGATACGGACTGATTCGCCTGAATTTGGAACTTCTTCCCCAAGCACACGTTTACTTTGCACCGATTATGGCGGTGCTCGGCGTGGTCAATATTATCTACGGCGCGCTGAATTCCTTCGGCCAATCGAACATGAAGCGCCGCCTAGCGAATTCGTCGATTTCTCACATGGGATTCGTGTTGTTGGGTATTGCTTCCTTCACGGATTTGGGAATCAACGGGGCGCTGTTGCAAATGATTTCCCACGGTTTAATCGCCTCAGTATTGTTTTTCCTGGCTGGCGTTACTTACGATCGCACCCATACAATGATCATGGACGAGATGGGCGAGATTGGGAAAGTCATGCCGAAAGTGTTTGCCTTGTTTACCGTAGGTGCGATGGCATCTTTGGCACTCCCCGGAATGAGCGGTTTTGCTAGCGAACTCTCAGTGTTTGTGGGCGTCGCAACTAGCGATATGTACAGCGGTTCTTTCCGCGCGGTGACAGTGTTCCTGGCCGCAGTAGGACTGATTTTGACGCCGATTTATTTGCTCTCGATGCTGCGACAGTTATTTTACAACTGTGGGACACTAGCGGCTTGCGACCTTGAGGATCTAAATTTGCAGAATCAGAGAAACAATCTGGATGAAGCGGTTTGTTTTGGTAATAGTTGCGTTTTGCCGGGTGATGCACCGTTTATTGATGCTAAACCTCGGGAAGTGGCGATCGCATTTTGCTTTTTGATACCGATTGTCGGCATTGGTTTTTATCCCAACATGGCCATGCAAGTCTACGATGCCAAGACTGTCGCAGTCAACGCAGAAGTCCGCCAATCTTACATCCAAATTGCTCAACAAAATCCTCGGATTTATGCGAATCAACTTTTGGTTCCCAAAATTGCCCAAGCTCAAAAATCGCCTGCTTTGGACAAAATTACAGGGTCTGAATCTGCATCGGTTTTTGGCATTGTCAAATAATTTTACCGAATTCTGTTTTTGTTGAAAATTGGGCGATCGCTTTTGTCAAAGGGCGATCGCTTTTTTCTTATAGCAGAAGGAAGAAGGAAGAAGGAAGAAGGAAGAAGGAAGAAGCAGTAATAGCAATCGTTTCAGCGATTAAGAATGTCCTCACCGTCTTGGCGGTTGCTATCGCACTTAATTTCTGAAATAATCTGCGCCAGATTCTCCCTAGCATATCCCACCTCAAGAATGGATTTATCCTCCAGATCAGAGGCAACTTTATTCAAGATATTTAGCGGTTCTTCAGAGCCTATTGTTTTCGCAAACAAAACTTGCAGCCGATTTTTTACTAATTCTAAAATAGAGCTAATTGGCTCGCCTTTATTCCCTTTCCTTTTAGCAATGTTGATGCTCAATTTGTGAGTTTTCAACAGCCGTATTCTTTCTATTCCTTGCGTCTTAACCGTCTCCAAAACCTCCGCTCGAATCTGATCGACTAATCGGTCTGCCACATATTGCACGATCAAAGGCTGAAGCATAAAAACAGTTTCCCCGCCCTCACTAATTTTGTCAATCAGTGAGCGACGACCCAGAGAATCGAGATTTTTCAGCAAATCTGAAAGCGATGAATTGACCAACATCTGCTCTCGCAAAGTCGCCAGGGAAATCGGGCTTTGAGCAATAGCAATCCAGTAGGCAATTTCTTGTTCAGAACTCGACATTCGATCGAACTGCTGCGCGAGCAAATTGCTGATATGTTCTTCAATAAATAAAGCCGTAGCTTCCAAAAGCTTTAAAACATTCCCCTCAAAAAACTCGTTAATTGTTGTCGCTACAATCTTTAATGCTAACAGATTGCCCCCGTACCGGGATAACAAGATTTCCAACTCTTGCTCTTGAGGCGACAAACCTTTTTCTTGGAAAATTTCCCGCGCTATTTCCTCGGAAATAGCAGGTTTTAAAGACCGCACTTTTTCTCCAGCCAGCAAAGCCAGTTCCGTAGGCTCTTCCGAACTAACTAGCAGTAAACAGCTATTGTGATTGACCTCACAGAGCCGCACAATTAAATCTTGATATCCTTCGTAGCCTTCGCGGTAGTGTCCCGCTAATTCTTCGGGTCTGAGAACCGCTTCAAAATCATCTAAAATTATCAGACAGCGGTGTTTCCGCAGATACTCGACCAAGCGCGAAATTTTGCTGTTGAGATCGATGGGCACATCGGGTTTTTGTGGGTTAGAAAAAAGTTGAATTAAGCTTCCTAGGAAGTCGGATGGTGCGGGTGTCGATCGCAGCGATCGCCAAATCACAAAATCAAACTCATTCTGTACCTGTTTTGCCAACTGCACCGACAGAGTTGTTTTGCCGCTACCAGCCAAACCCAGCAGCGCTACCAGGCGACAATTATCTGATACAATCCACTGCTTTAAAGTAGTTAATTCTTCAGTCCGTCCGTAAAAAACCGAAACATCCGGTGCTTGGCCCCAATCTTCCTGTCGGTGTCCGAGCGCCATCTTCAATAGGGAGCCTTTACCTCGACTAAAATCGCTCGTTCCCTGATCGATGTGGTATGAAAACAGCAACTGATGCCTCAATTCCGAAAGCTTTCCAGGGCCGTTCCCCCCGATCTGAAACTTTTTGTAAACTTCGCCGAGTCTTTTGCGAACGGCGATGTCGCTAATGCCAAGCTTTGTGGCGATCGTCGCTGTAGATTGACCGTCGAGAGCCATAAACACAGTTTCTAACTCGGCATCTGTGACACCGCGCTGTTTGGCGATCGTTTGCACAAAGTTTTGAGGAATCGGAGTAGTCAAGGTAGGAATCTCGTCTATACTAAAAATCTATCTTCTATTATATTGTGTGAGTTCTCGCAGGCGAGCAATTGAATCGAATCAGTCAACGTTCAGCTTGCTTTTTGTTGTTTGGGCAGTTTTAGATATTTATACCCAATTATCGATTGTGATACCAGTTTAAAAAATTGCTACTCTCGGCCCGTGATCCAAACCAATACACAATCAGTCATTCCCAATTCTTTAATCCTTTAATCTAAAATGGTATTGTAAAACTTCATTGAGTTTATAAGCAATTATAAACAATAATGGTATTATGTTGTAAGTGTTGAATAAGGAATACGCACAGCCTGAAAAACGGAAATCTCAAATGCAGTTAACAGAGAGGCACATCATTAAATCCACGGAACATCGTTTCGCCCAAATTGACGAACTAGCTTTCAAGTCCAAAAACCTCTACAATGCCGCCAATTACGTTATTCGTCAGAGTTTTATTTATGGGTGGGGCTATGTTAATTACAACGAAACGAACCGCTTGATGAAGTCTCATGAAGCCTACAAGGCTTTGCCTGCCAAAGTAAGTCAGCAAATCTTAATGGTTTTAGACAAGAACTGGAAATCGTTTTTTGAGGCTGTTAAAGCTTACAAAGTCGATCATTCCAAATTCACAGGTCGCCCAAAACTACCAAAGTACAAAGATAAGGTCAAAGGGCGCAACCTTCTCATCTACACGATTCAAGCAATTAGCAGCAAACAGTTGAAGAAAGGAATCATTAAACTTTCGGGTACAGAACTTTTAATTAAAACCCAAGTCAATCCCGACCAGGTTTGCCAAATTAGGCTGGTTCCGAAATGTGATTCCTATGTAATTGAGGTAATTTATGATGAACCGGAGTCCACCCTTGGCAACGCTAATTTTGTAGCTAGTATGGATTTAGGACTGGATAATTTAGTGGCGTTAACTTCAAATCAACCGGGATTTCTCCCTTTGTTGATTAACGGGCGACCATTGAAATCGCTCAACCAGTTCTACAACAAGCGAAAATCACGATTACAATCCCAGTTAAAAGGGAACCGCAAAATATCACCCCGAATTCAGCGCTTAACTCGCTGTCGCAATCAGAAAGTAGACAATTACTTACATCATGCTAGCCGTCTAATTATTAACCTTTTGCTCACCAAGCAGATTGGGACGCTAGTAATTGGCAAGAACGCGCAGTGGAAAACAGAAATAGATTTAGGGAAGCAAACCAACCAAAAATTTGTTAGTATTCCTCACTCTCGATTAATTGAGATGTTGGAATACAAAGCTCGGTTGGTAGGAATCGATGTAATTGTACAGGAAGAATCTTACACATCTCGCGCAAATTTTTTGGGTTTAGATTCAATCCCTGTCTACGGGAAAACAGAAAAAGAGCCTGTGTTTACTGGTAAACGAATCAAGCGAGGTTTGTACAAAACATCGACTGGTCGGTTAATTAATTCTGACGTGAATGCAGCGTATAACATTCTCAGAAAAGCAATCCCAAATGCGTTCAGCAATGGGATAGGGAGCTGCGTAGTTCAGCCGAGGCGGGTCGATCCGCTCAAAGTGAAAGGGAAGGGGGAGGGACTTGAAGCCTCCCATGTCATGCAATAAATGACTATACTTTTACCAGCTATGAGAAACGGGGAGTTAATCTGCATTAATTGTTGCTATTTCCCTACCCGTAAAACCTATTGTAGAGTGGAGGCGCGGCGATTAATTTATAGCACCAAACCATAAATATCCAACCGCCCCACAACCCACCGTCAACCAACAAGCGCGTAAATTCACAATTTTGGAAAGCAGCGCTGTATCAGCCAAAATTTGTCGCACTAGCGCGGTATTCTTGGGCCGAAAGCAGCCGCCAACTCCCCTCGCCCAGAAGTTCCAAAACCTGCTGGTGATATTTCACTAAGCTCAATCGGTGGCCGACACTCACAAACGTAGTTTTAGTGGCTTGCAACTGCTCGTATAAATGTTGCTCGTTCTTCAAATCCAAAGCACTTGTCGCCTCATCCAAAATAGCGTATCTCGGTTCCGTCAATAACAATCTAGCAAAAGCTAAACGTTGCTGTTCTCCCAGCGACAAAATCTCACCCCAATCTAAATCCGCATCAAAACCGCCCAATCTGTCCGGCAAATCTGCTAAGTTTACTGATGCCAAAACGCGGCGCAATTTTTCCTCATCAACCTCGCTGCTGCTGTTGGGATACAAAAGTTGCGATCGCAAACTACCCAAAATCATATAAGGACGCTGTGGCAAAAACAGCATTTCCCCCAATTCCGGCCGCGCCAAACGACCAGTTCCCGAATCCCACAAACCCGCAATTGCCCGCAGCAAAGAACTCTTCCCAGCACCGCTTTGCCCGACAATTAACAGTCCTTCACCGGGCTGCACTGCTACCGACAAATCCCTAATTAAAGTCTTTTGATGCTGCGGAGTATCTAAAGTAACGTGCTCCAGTGTCAACTGAGAATCTACTACTACATCTATAGCAGTTCCTCCGGCACGAGATACCGCTTTTTCCGCTTCCAGAGTATCTGTAAATACAGTCAAACGATTGATACTAGCGGCAAAAGAACTCAGCGGCTCAATCTGAGTTACAATCACAGAAAAAGCGCGCAAAACCTGACTAAAAGCAAAACCAGCTTGAGTGATATCTCCAAACTCGATTGTACCACTTTGATCGGCAAAATAAGTTGGAGCCAGAAACAAAGCCGGAATAATCACCACAGCATATCCGTATCCAGTTGTGAAATAATCCAAATTCCGCTGCCAACCAATTAGCAAATTAAAATTGCGAAATACTTCCACAAATCGCTGCTTTATTTGAAATGATTCTTGCTCCTCGCCTCCATAAAAAGCAATAGATTCGGCGTTGTCGCGAATGTGAACCAGTCCGTAGCGAAAATTTGCTTCTTTTTTAAGTTGCTCGAAATTCAGAGGTACTAATCTTTGACCAAAAACTAGAGTAGCTGTCGTGCCCACAATAGCATAGATAATCAGAAAAATCGAAAGTTGTTTTGAGATAGACCACAGGATACCAGTAAAAGATATAATATTAACTATTGAACCCAGGATGAGCAGCATAAATGACAAACTTGTCCGGGTAAAAGATCGGACATCTTCGGAAATTCGCTGGTCTGGATTGTCGATTTCCTTGTGTAAATTTATTTCGTAATAAGCCCGATTCTGAAAATACTTATCGAGGAACTTATTCGTCATCCACTCCCGCCAGTAGATACCCAATTTATCTTCGGTATACCGGTAAATTACCACAATGGGAGTGCCGACTATAAAAACCCCTGCATACACAAACAGATACTTCCAGTAATTGAGCTGGTCTTTCTTAGCTAGTGCTGTGTTAAAAAAGTTACCGACGTAACTAATTATTACATTCATACCGCTGACTGACAGCGACAAAAACAGCAGCAAAGTCAATAAAGCCCAGGGCTGCCAGTGTGCAGTCAATCTGTCTTTGAACCAGACAAAAGCACTGAAAGGAATAATTAACATTAAAGCCACGATCGCAATTGCGGGCGAATTAATAATTCCTTTCAACAAAGTAACTAAGCCGGCTGCAATACTATTGACAAATTCGGGAAATAAAACTTGAGTACCCAAACATACAGCGCTGACGAGCACAAACATCGCAGCGAAGAGAAATATCAACAACAGCGCCACTAATCCCAAAAATACCCTGCCTCCCCCAGGCTCTAAAGGATAAAAGTAAGGTTGAGCGATCGCAATAAATCTCTGCCACAACTGACGGTCAAATCGATTCATCTTTGCTGTTTACAAAACTACTTTGACTGTTCTAACATATCAAGTCTTGTGACAAACTGCAGCAGTAATTTATGTCGAAGTTTCGCGAAAAAATTTGTCTCACCCACAGACGGAAACTTGTTTTCCGAGTTAAGTGGTGGAGACCAAAAATTTGGGAGCTTAGTTCAAGCTCTTATATTCATCTGTTGAATCAATTCTTTAATCTCAAATCTCAAATCTCTCTAGCTGGAAGAAGTTGCGCTATCGCCGGCCAAGTCCGACTGCAATTTACTGGGGTAAAATCGTTGGCTAATCCCTAAAATTACTTGTTTCATTAGCCAATACAAAACAGCAATTACTACAAAAGTGACAGCCATTACTAAAACCGGACGCTTGCCTATCAAATCGTTCATTACACTGTTAACCAGCGCATCGGGGTTAGTAAGAATGTCCCAAGTGTTGAAGCGGATAAATCGCCCTAAATAAATGCCGATCGCCGAAAGTGCGTGTATAGTTATCTCCGTTACCAGGATAAATCTACTCAAACCCTGTTGCTTCAAATAGTAACCCAAATTCATCACCGACAGCACGTAAGCCCCAAACCCGGCTAGCATAAACGCCAGATACTGCGGGATCAAAGCCAGAGTCACAGTCCACACCGAGTTCCCCTCTTTAATCTGGCGGATCAGGTGAATGATATCAGTTAAAACGTAGGGCGCATTGGGTAAAAATGCGATAAACCAGAAAAAACCGCCCCACCACCGGAGAGAGCGAACTCCGCGCTGCCGCAGTACCCAGATGTCTACAGCCATCAGTGCCAGCGTAATCGCGATCGCCCCCAAAACGTAAGTTTTGCCCACATCTTGCACAATATGCTTCAGATAGCCTAAAACAGGGCGCGTACTGGACAAAAAAGTAGCGCCCAGGAGAAAGCCCGTACCCCACAGCAGCCAGCGCGATCGAGGTTTGCGGAACAGCCAAAAACTTAGGCCCAGCGGTACTAAACCCAAAAACAAATTCCAAGACATCCAGCGGACATTGTGTCCCATTGCTTGCAGGGCTTCCAGGATTAATCCCATCATGTCAATTTTTCTACAATTAAAGGTTTGATGCGGCACCGCTTCATTCGCAGCTTCCGTCTATTTTAGTCTTTAAATTGTAGGGTGAGTCAGCTTATGGCCCCTCGCTGCGCGCCTGAAAATCAGGCTCTGCTGACGAATCCTACCACTGCGGAGTCAATCTCAAATCTCAAATCTCAAATCTCAAATCGACTGACGCACCCTACTATTTATACACTTTGTCGATCGGAATCTCAATCTTAAAAGTTGTTCCGCATCCTATGGAGGAAATACACTCAATTTGGCCCTTGTGCTTTTCCACCACAATCGAGTGCGCGATAGACATTCCCAACCCCGTACCTTTCCCCACAGCTTTTGTAGTAAAAAACGGGTTAAAAATGCGATCGACTATCCCATCGGGAATGCCCGTACCATTGTCCGAAATTTCTACCCTCACAGTCTTCTGGGGGGTGACACCAGTGGAAATAGTAATGTGGCCACTCTTTGTATCTGCTTCCCGAACGGATAACTTTTGATATCGTTCTTCAATAGCATCAATTGCATTAGCAATAATATTCATAAACACCTGATTCAGTTGGCTCGCATAGCACTCCACCGGTGGCAGTTTTCCAAACTCCTTAATTACTTCAATTTCCGGGCGACAGTCCCTACTCTTCAAGCGGTGCTGCAAAATTAACAAAGTGCTTTCAATTCCCTCGTGAATATCGACCGGCTTCATTGCGGATTCGTCCAGTCGCGAGAAATTTCTGAGGGACAACACAATTTGCCGGATGCGCTCGGTTCCTACCTGCATTGAACCCACAAGTTTTCTTAAATCCTCAGCCATGAAATCTAAATCAATCTCTTGAATGCGATCGACAATTTTTGAATTAGGTTCGGGATACTCACCTGCGTAAAGGCTCACCAGATCGAGCAACTGTTTTGTATACTGGTTGAGATAATCAATATTAGCGTAAATGAAGTTAACTGGATTATTAATTTCGTGAGCAATTCCAGCAACTAATTGCCCCAAAGAAGACATTTTTTCAGTTTGGATGAGCTGAGTTTGAGTAGAGCGCAATGACCGCAGCGCTGACTCTAAATCTCTGGCTTTTTCTCTTTCTCGTTCCTCGCTTTGCCGCAGTGCTTCCTCTGCTTGTTTGCGAGTCGTAATATCCTGGGAAACTCCAATTATTACCTTAGCCTGACCCTCCGCATTCCTACTAAAAATAGTATCCCGGCTTTGCAGCCACAACAATTGACCGTATGCTCCCTGTACCCGGTACTCAATTTCCCTAGTTTCGCCATCTTCAACTTCTGCAAAGCTCGCGTGATGTTTCACAATTTTAGGCAAATCTTCGGGGTAGATTAACTGAGGCATGAGTGACGAATCCATCGCTGTAATGTCGTCAAGGGTGTATCCCAAAAGCCCGAACAGTGAAGTATTAGTGTAGATATTGCGCTGTTCTTCCAAGTCGTATAGATACAAAATACCGGGAGTAGCCTCGGCTACTTTTTGAATAAACTGCTGGCTTTCTTGCAATTCTAATTCAGCTTGTTTGCGATCAGTAACATCAACGGCGATGCCGTCCCAAAGAATATCGCCGTTGTCCTTAGCTTCAGGACGCGCATTTATCTGAAACCAACGAATGTTGCCGGAAGGCAGCACCATCCGTCCTTCCCACTGCCAAGCTTGCAAACTCTGGGCAGAAATAGCAACAGATTCGTCATGATTTTGGCGGTCTTCGGGATGAATTAAATCTGTTACCAAAGCCGCATTTTTCCGAACATCTTCTGGATCTAACTCAAAAAGTTCTCGGCAAGCACCATTTATGTAAGGAAAACTGAAACAGCCATCGGCACACAACAAAAATTGATAAATGATTCCCGGCACATTAGCAGACAGCTTTTGGAATCTTGCCTCGCTTTCCCGCAGTGCTTCCTCTGCTTGTTTGCGCTCGGTAATGTCAGTAATTGAACCAACCATGCGGACTGCTTTTCCAGATGCGTCCCACAAAGCTTGTCCCCGACTCAATATCCATTTGTAAGCGCTGTTGTAGCACCACAAGCGGTATTCGGTGATGTAATGCGGCGTTTTTCTCTCCAAGTGTTCTTGAAGAAGTTGCTGAGCAATCGCTAAATCATCGGGATGTAAACTCGTATTCCATGTCTTATTGTAATCGCTAATGTCACTATCTTCGTAACCAGTGATTTCCTTAAAGCGATCGGACACAAAAAGTTCCCCAGTTTGCAAGTTCCAGTCCCAAATGCCGTCATTGTTGCCTTTGAGTGCTAACTGCCAGCGTTCTTCAGTTTGCATCAATTGAGCACTTCTCTGTTTGACTCTATTTTCTAGTTCTTGATTAAGCTGTTTGAGACTTTCTTCTGCCTGGTTGCGTTCGATCGCAATTCTTGCTAAATTCATCGACGCTTCTATCAATTGCAGATCGACAATTGGGGGGTGGCACGGTTGGGAATAATACATTCCAAAAGTTCCCAAAACTTTACCCTGAGATGATAAAATAGGAGTAGACAAGCAAGCTCTCAGTCCAAAACTCAAGGCTAAATCTCGATAATTTTCCCACAAAGGATCGCTGGCAATATCTGTAACAATCACTTGTTGGCGGGTAAAGGCAGCAGTGCCGCAGGAGCCTACATCCGGGCCGATGTGTCTGCCATGAATAGCAGCATTGTAACTGTCGGGCAAACTGGGCGCGGCTCCGTGTAGTAAATGTTTGCCGTCTTGAGCTAGAAGCAATATCGAACCGATGACATCTCTAGATTGCTGCTCGATAATTTCAACTAAAGTATTTAAAGTATCGCCCAGAGAAGCACCCTTAGCAATCATTTCTAAAATTTGTTTTTGACCCGTCAACCAATTTTCAGCTTGCTTGCGCTCCGTAATGTCGCGGGCCACCAACAGAACCTTGTTTTCTTTCATTGGTGAAATGGTAGCGGCAAACCACGTTTGTACGCTGGCAATTTCCAGGTTATATTCAAAAGTACAGGTCTGATTTGTACCAAGGGCGATGCCAATTTTATCCTGAAAAATATCTGCAATTTCTAGATCGAATACTTCGCTGATTTGTTTGCCGACAAGTTCTGCAGGCGGTTTGTATAAAAGGCTGGGATTTGTCGGCGCAATTTTCAGATAGCGTCCCTCCGTATCAAGCACCAAAATTACGTCGTTCATGGCAGCGAACAAAGCTCGAAGTTCCGATTCAGAAGCTTGCAGGGCGATTTCAGCTTGTTTGCGATCGCTAATATCCGTCCCGATACAAAGCAGTCCAGCCACATTACCCTTCGCATCTAGTAAAGGTTTATTTGTCCACGCTATCCACACCCTTTCTCCATTGCTGCGGATGTTTTCATTTTCGTTTTGGAAGTATTTTTGTGGCTGTGCCAAACAGTCTCGAATCTTTGTCGCGAGGTCACTTTCAAATAAATCTGTTTTCGGTATAATTGTGCCGCTCGCACTTTTGCCGATGATTTCTGCTTCTGAATACCCGAAAAAAGTTTCAGCACACTCGTTAAAAAAAGTAATCTTCCCTTCACTGTCTAACTGCACAATCATGCTGTTAGAATTCTCAACTAATTGCCGATACTTAGCTTCGCTCGATCGCAGTTTCGCACGGCCATACACCCAGCTAAAGACCGCCACCCCGGTGAAAACAGCCAGCAAGCCGCCTCCAAAGAGCAGCCACCCCCGAAGCGGCGCATTCGCACGCCATCCCCCCGCCGGAATTGCGGCCAACTGCCAGGAACCGTTGGGCAAAGTCACTTCCAGCAGCACGGGCTTGTGCTGAAAAATTGACTCGTCACCGAAAAACACAGGGCCGGATGCTCCCGAACCGTCTTTGCCCCGCAGAGCGTATTGCAGCTTCGCTGAGGAGTCGTTGAGTCCTGCTTCCTCAATGAGGGTATTTTTGTCGATGATCAGACCTGTCAAGCCCCAGTAAACTCCTGTTTCAGGCTCGGCACCGGAGGGTGTGAGAAAAATCGGCGATCGGCTGATGAACGTCTCGTCCCCCTCCAATAATTTCACGGGCCCGGCAAGCAAAGTTTTTCTGGTTCGGATGACCTCTTTGACCATTTGCCGGTGTTCGGGTAGCGTCGTCAAGTCCTCTCCGATCACCGCTTCATTTCCCTCCCGTGGATAAATGTAAGCGACCCTCGTGCCTTTAACTAAAGTTATGGCGCGAATGCCCGGTTGCTGTGCCACCAGAATTCTCGCCGTCGCTGTAAACTCGGCTTCGGTGATGTTTGGGTTGTTGGAAAGGTAAGCCCCCAAACCCCGCATCAAAAACAGGCGGGAATTCAAAGAGCCTTCCAGCTTAGAACGGACTGTGCTGAGGCGATCGAGGGTGCTAGCGCGGTTGTAGTGAAAAAACCGCCGCTGTTCTGAGCGATCTAAAATGCCAACTCCGACCCAAATTGCTATTGATGCCGAAATTGCTGCTAAATACGGTGAAATTTGGAATTTTTTCACCTTCAAGTATTCCATCTGCCGGCGGTTAAGGTATATTTTTTAGATATTTAGATAGATTTAGTTTAGTTTGATTTCTCTAGCCAAATCCAAGATTTTCGCCATACCGGGCTTTTCGCAAGCGGGCGCGAGTTTGTTGTGTTTGAGGACGCCCGCCGAACGTCGGCCAGAGGCAAGCATCTAATCATCAATTCTATGGAAAAAGTTTTAAATCTACAATCGACTGACCGAAAGTAATGTCGTCATAAGCCCCCGGATTCATTCCTTCGCAGGCTCAGGACGCATCAATCTAAAATCTAAAATCTAAAATCTAAAATCTAAAATCGACTGACTCGCCCTCGATCGGGTAGGGCGCGCCATACTCCCGCACCACAGCGGTGGGGGAACGCGCACCCGAAAGACGGGAGTTATTAGCTAAAATAAGGTTAGCAATAATTTTTTTCAGCGCTACGCCGAATCTATCATAGGGGCAATTTGATGCAAGAACAGTTGATGGAAGCGATCGCACCTTACCGCGATCGCGTTGATTATCTAGAAGTTCGCCTCGAACAAAGCGAGTCAACTGCGATTAGTTTTCGCGGCCCTCAGTTAGATGCTGTCAACCGCAGTTTTAGTCTCGCCGGTGGCATCCGCGCCTGTCACAAAGGTGGCTGGAGTTTTGTAACTTTTAACGGTTTAGATGAATTAAAAGACCGCATTGAAGAAGCTGTAGTGCAGTCTCGTTTGGTTGGCAGCGAAAAAACTCTACTAGCAGATGTCACCCCGATTCAAGATTATGTAGCGGTGGAATTGGGCCGCGATCCGCGCTCTATTACTCTAGCCGAAAAGCGGAAATTGCTCGAATCTTACAACCAGTTGCTGTTAGATTACGACCCGCGAATTCAGACAACAATGGCAGGTTACAGCGATAGATTTGGGATTACTTATTTTGTGAATTCTCAAGGTACTTGCATCGCTCAAGAGCGCTTGGACGTGACCGGGCGTTTCGGAGCGATCGCCCGCGGGGAGGGCGGTGTCGTCCGCCAAGGGTTTGAGTCGATTCACTCGCGATCGGATTACGATGTCTTGACAAATATTGAAGATCGTGTTAAAAGTGCTGCCGTTCGAGCAGTGGGCCAATTAGAGGCAAAATCGGTGAAAGGCGGTCAGTATCCGGTGATTTTAGACCCTTATTTGTCGGGGGTTTTTATTCACGAAGCTTTCGGGCATTTGTCGGAAGCAGACGGCATTTACGAAAACCCGAAAATGCAGGAATTGTTGACTTTGGGCAAGCCTGTGGCGATCGAACAATTGAATGTAATTGACGATGCAACTGTGCCGGGATTACCGGGAACTTTGAAATACGACGACGAAGGCGTGCCGGCTCAGTGCAAGCATTTAATTAAAAATGGAGTTTTAGCGGCTCGAATGCACAATCGCGAGACTGCGGGCAAAATGGGCGAAAGTCCGACGGGAAATGCCCGGGCTCTGAGTGCTACTTTTATGCCTTTGGTGCGGATGACTAATACTGCGATCGAGTCTGGCGAACATTCTTTTGACGAAATGGTTGCCGACATTGACGAAGGAGTTTATGCAGTGCGGATGTTGGGAGGACAAACCAACGGCGAAATGTTTACCTTTGCAGCGGCTCAAGGTTTTATGATTCGCGACGGCAAATTAGCCGAACCCGTGAGCGATGTCACTTTAAGCGGCAATGTATTTCAGACTTTAAAGGATATTGAGTCTATAGGAAACGACTCGGTTTATGCCTACGGCGGTTGCGGTAAAGGTGGCCAGAGTGGTTTGCCCGTAAGTGTCGGCGGCCCCCATTTGCGGATTAAAAATGTCGTCGTCGGAGGAAGGTAATCATTAGTCATTAGTCATTAGTCATTAGTCATTAGTTATTAGTTCAAGACTTACGAAACTGGTTAAGGTGAGGGTGCGATCGCGCCCTCACCTTAACCATTCCGGGGTACTAACAAGTTGACAACCGACTCAAAATTTACTATTGACTTTCACTCGCGCTGAGTGCGATGCCGGAGGCTACCGTTACCAAAGGTGTCAATTTCCGCACATCAATTAGCACAACGAATAAGCTTGACTTGTACGGATTTCGCGTTCTTGTAGCCAATTTTATTCCCCTTAATATCAATTCCGGCGCAGGCCGGAATGATATCAAATCCGCGCTTCGGGAGTCGGGCGTAAAGTCAAATCAAGCTGCCAACAAATAATTCGGGCAATTTTCATTTTTTTGACTCACAGTCAACAGTCAACAGTCAACAGTCAACAATGATTCCGGTGCAACCGGAATCGATATAACTCGCCTTCATCTCTACCCGCTCGCTCTGCCTAATGGGAATCTCAATCACAAATTCTGCACCCCGCTCTGGCTGTGATAAACACTTCAAATCTCCGCCGTGCTTCTCCACCACAATCTGATAGCTAATAGATAATCCCAAACCCGTGCCTTGACCAACAGGTTTAGTTGTGAAAAAAGGAGTAAATAGATTCGACCTTACCTCGCTTGTTATCCCCAGCCCATTGTCTTTAACACTGATTCTTACCCAATCCGGATTCAGCATAGAAGTACGAATCGTAATCGTACTTGGGTCGTTTTTAATTTGCTCTGGGCTGCGTTTTTTATCATACTGATTCAAGGCATCAATTGCATTGCTCAGCAAATTCATAAATACCTGATTCAACTGACCGACATAACATTCTATTTTTGGCAAATCTCCGTATTCTTGAATAATTTGAATAGGTGGACAATCAGGCTTAGGCTTGAGCCGACTCTGCAAAATAACTATACTGCTGTCGATGCCATCGTGAATATTAACGGGTTTCATCTCAGCTTCGTCAAGGCGCGAGAAGTTCCGCAACGTCAGCACAATCTGACGGATACGTTCAGCCCCTACTTTCATCGAAGATAGCATTTTAGGCAGATCTTCTCTGATAAATTCTAGCTCTATGTTCTTAATTAAAGCTGCGATTTCAGGGTGCTTATGAGCATCGTGCTGCTCGTAAAGGTTAATTAAACCCAATAAATGCTGAGTATACTCATTGACATAAGTTAAATTGCCATAGATAAAATTAACGGGATTATTAATTTCGTGGGCAACACCAGCAACTAACTGTCCTAAGCTAGACATTTTTTCAGTCTGAATAAGCTGAGCTTGGGTGCGCTGTAAATTTTGCATTGCGAGTTCTAGTTGGATAGCTTTTTCTCGCTCTCGCACTTCTGAGTGCCGCAATTTGTCCTCTCTTTCTTGGCGCAAGCGTTCGTTTTCTTTTAGTTCTTGCACGTGCTGCAAAGTTTTGTTAATAGTAATTTCTAAATCCTGAAAATCTATAGGCTTAGTCAAAAAATCAAATGCCCCACCATTCATTGCCTTTCTAATATTTCCCAAGTCGCCATAAGCAGATATAACTACTGTTTTGACCATAGTAACTAGCTCGTTAAGTTTCGCTAGCAAAGCCATGCCATCCATGACTGGCATATTAATATCTGTCAGTACAATATCTATATCCGGCTCCTCTTGCAACTTTGAAAGCGCTTCTACGCCATTATGTGCAAAAAAAACTTGGTATTCTCCTGCGCGTATCTTTTTTCTAAATTTCTGGCAAATTAAAGATTCTAAATCGGGTTCGTCATCCACAAATAATATTTTAGCTGGCATATTGCGAGCCCTTTCGGTTGTATACGACATTTTTTCTCATTTGATTAATTAACTTATCCGAATAATATTTATATACTTTAAGTTCTATTATAAATTATTTTAGGAGTAATGAAAAGGCTGATTTTTACCAGGGCAAACCGGACGGCTGTAATAGGCTCTCTCGTTTGGTAGAGGCCGATCGATTAGCTCAAATCAAGTTCAGCCTTAGTTTGTCTGATTGGAATTTCCATCGAGAACTCCGCTCCCTCCCCCATCTCTGAAACACACTTCAATGCGCCCCCATGCTTCTCCACTATAATTTGGTAGCTGATATAGAGACCCAAACCAGTACCCTGACCTACAGGCTTAGTAGTAAAAAAAGGTTCATAAATACGGTCTTTCACATCTGCGGTCATTCCCACCCCATTGTCCCGAATTTGAATGACGACACGGGATTTTTCCTCTAGCAGAATAGTGCGAATAGTAAGGGCGAGTTGGTGAGCTAAGATGTCATCTAGTGACCGTTGTTTATTGTACTCATTCAAAGCATCGATCGCATTAGAAACAATGTTAATAAACACCTGGTTGAGTTCTCCAGCATAGCATGCCACTAAAGGCAGATTGCTGTACTCCTCGATCACTTGAATCTCTGGACGCGCTGTCGTTGTTTGAAGTCTATTATTCAAAATCAGCAGGCTGTTTTCGAGCCCTTCGTGAATATCAACCGACTTTATGTTAGCTTCATCAAGCCTCGAAAAGTTGCGTAAAGACAAAACAATCTTGTGAATACGGTCAACACCACATTTCATCGAAGCCAGAATTTGGGATAAATCTGCTATCATAAATTCTAAATCTATGGCTTCGATTTCAGTTTGAATCTCAGAAGTGGGAGGGGTGTACTGCTGCTGATAGAGATGCAGCAGGTGCAGTAGGTTTTGGATATAATCACTGACGTGGCTAATATTGCCAGAGATAAAATTAGCGGGGTTGTTAATTTCATGAGCAATCCCCGCAACCAGTTGACCCAAAGAAGACATTTTTGCAGTCTGAATCAGTTGAGCTTGGGTATTTTTTAGCTCTTGCAGACTTTGTTGTAAATCCTGAGCTTGTTCTCTAGCGCTAGCTTCTGATTGTCGCAAGCGCTGGTTTTCTTTTAACTGTTGCACGTCGCGCAGCGTTTTGTGGATGGTAATTTCTAAATCCAGAAAATCTATCGGTTTAGTCAGAAAGTCAAAGGCACCTAAGTTCATTGCATTTCTTATATTTTTCATGTCGCCATAGGCTGATATAACTATTGTTTTCAGGGGTAGGTCTATTTGATTAAGTCTAGAGAGTAAAGTCAGACCATCCATTTCAGGCATATTAAGATCCGTCACTACCATATCTAGATCCGGGTGTTCTTTCAATTTTTCCAGGGCTTCTACGCCATTATGGGCAAAAAACAACTGCCATCCTGCCGTGCGGATATTTTTTTTAAATTTTTGGCAAATCAGAAATTCTAAATCAAGCTCGTCATCCACAAATAGTATTTTAATTGGCATATTTCTATCCTATAAGTTTTGTGCATGCAAGTTGTTTAATTTTTATTCCTAAGCTAATTGTGGCTCCTCCATATTGTGAATATTTTTTCTTTTAATTCGTCAAAGTTAACGGGCTTAGTAATATAGTCATCAGCTCCATAGTCCATAGCGGTTTGGTAATTTCTCTCATCTCCATAAGCGGTAATCATAAAAACTTTTAGATCGGGAAATTTTTCTTTGATAAGCTTCAGGAGTTCTAGCCCATTCATACCAGGCATATTAATATCGGATAAAATCAAGACAATAGACGCTTTTTCCGGGGTTTCTAAGTAGTTTAAAGCTGCCTCGGCCGACAGGGAAAAATAAAATTGAAGTTGCTCCGCTTTGATTTCTTTTCTAAATTTTTGTTTAAACAATGACTGAATATCTTCTTCGTCGTCTACAACCATTACTTTCATTGTTTTTACTCCTTAACTCCGGCTATCTTTTTTTGCAATGTAATTATAAATTCGGTGTAATTTCCTACTTCTGTTTCTACTTTTAGTTCTCCGCGATGCTGCTGGACGATAATATCGTGACTGATAGATAGACCTAGACCAGTCCCTTCCCCAGCAGGCTTTGTAGTAAAAAAGGGATTGAAAATTTTATCGAGTACATCGGGCGTCATACCCGGGCCGTTATCGCGAATGCGAATTTCAACCGCCGAGCCCAGATTTCGAGTTCTGACATCAAGCTGGGGTGAAAATTCTTCTCCCATTTCTTGTTTCTTTTTATGGGCTGCATAGCAAGCATTGTTAATAATGTTAAGAAAAACCCTGGAAATATCTTGTGGCACGACTTCTACTTTGCCAATATCATTATCGTAGCCGCTTTTTATGATAATGTTAAAAGAAGCCTCCTTGGCTCGCATCCCGTGATAGGCTAGATTGACATATTCTTCTAATAAACTATTTATATCTGTGGCTTCCCAATGACCACTTTGTCCGCGAGAATGCAAAAGCATATTGCCGACGATTCTGTCGGCTCTTTGACCGTGTTGATTGATTTTTTGGAGATTGGCTTTTAGATCGGTTAATAGCTCAGCAATATACTCACTTGTTTCTGGTTCTAACCGTTCAGTTTGATTTTCAATTTCTTGTAAAAGTTCTTCGGTTAATTCAGCAGAAACTTCGGAAAAATTGTTGACAAAGTTTAATGGATTTCTGATTTCGTGGGCAATTCCTGCTGTTAAACTGCCCAGAGAAGCGAGTTTTTCTTGCACGATAATCTGATTTTGCATCGCTCTGAGATTTTCTTCGATCCGCTGGCGCTCTTCAATTTCATTCTGCAATTGCTCCACAGTATGGGTGAGTTCAGATGTACGCTCCTCGACTTTGATTTCTAGTTCCTCATTAGCTTTTTGCAGGGCTTCCTGGGCTTGCTTGCGATCGGTGATATCGCGGACGATCGCCACATATTCTTGCAGATCCTGATTGGAAACAGAAGCGTCTTGGGAAAATCGATCGGAGATGGCAACTTCCAGAATGCGCGAGTCTCCATTGGGTAAGTTGAGGTTTTGTTCACTGCGACTGAGCCACTGCTCTGGCTGATCCGCTAATCCGGGTAGTAATTTGTTCAGGTAAGACCCAATTAGCCTAGTTGCGTCTATTCCGAAGATGCTTTCAGCAGCCGGATTAGTCTGACGAATTACACCATTTTCATCCAGCACTACAATAGCGTCTAGGGCAATGGTAAAGAGCTGTTCTGCTCCCTCTCGTGCTTCGTTCATTGAGACGACCTGGGGTAAGCTCGTCCAGCAGGCAACTGCCACCCCAATAAAAGCAACTGTCACGAGTAGCACTACCAATAAATTCAAGCCAACACTAGAGTTAGCATATAATTTGAAGCCAAAAATCCAGCCGATCGCCACGGCGCTAACGATCAGTAAGATTAAAACTACAACCTGAGACGCTACAAAATCTGGGATCTTGCCCTGGCTGCTGTTGCGATAACGCCGAATCCACCACGAGGGATGGAAAGGTGCAAAAGCAATGCGACTCATCCCTGCATCCACTGCTAAAACGGCAAGGGGAAAAAACAACCCAATGATAAAGTCTTGCCAACCCCAAGCCAAGCCTCCGACTACTAGAACCACCGCATCTACTACGAAAAAGCCCAGCGACCACCCAGGCCACCGAACTTCTGGCTTATCCCGCCGCAGCCATAGTGAGAGATGGAACATCATCAGGCAGACAACCAAGCCAACATTAGTAATCGCCACAAGCCGAGGCACATTTCCCCAAGCTAGACAGATTAAACTCAAAACCAAAACCAAGGCAAGCGCGAACCCAAATACACCCCGTCGGGATACAACTGCGAATGTTGGCGAAATATGCCCATCTACGGCAAGTTGGTACAGCATCCGGGGGCAGTTGGAAACAATTGTCGCGCAACTCAGAAGACAGCTTGCGACTACTAGAAAGGTGACAAGGGTGGGAACCCAGGGCCCCCATAATACCTGACAGGCAGCTAATACATTCAAGAATACATCGTCTTTCAGATCGGGAGCGGTAGCCAAGCGCATAAGTACCCAGGAACCTCCCAAAATAACAGGCAGCATCCCCAGTGCGGAAATTTTGAGAAACTGCAACGTTTTAGTAGGGTTGCGACTATCCGCTACGAAACTGGCGGCGGAGTCACAGCAGTAGAAGATGTATGTAGCAAAGTAAAACCACTTAGCCCAGTCAATAAAGGTGAATTCCGGCCAAATGGTGGGGAAAAAGCCGGGACTGTTTGGGGAAAAAGCTAACCAGATTAGACCATGAATGGAAAAAACGGATAATACGCCCACTGTCGGCAACACAAAAAAGGCGTGGAGAATACTTAAGGCGCGAGTACCGCTGAATGTCAAAATGAAGGGTAGGAGCGTGAAGGTAATATTTAGTAAAGTTTCAGGACAGCTAAAACCTAAACTATTGAGGTTGACTTTGATTAGCTGGGTCAGCACGATCGCAGAAATTGGCAGTGTTGATACCCAGCTTAAAAAGTAGCCGATCGCCGCATAACTTCCCAGACCCGGATAATTTTTCAGCATTCGGGCGGTATAGTTTGGCGTTCCCCCAGCCATGTCTGGGAAATACTCGCCGATGCGTTTTACCTGTAGATTGAGCATTATGCCCATGAGGATACCGGGCAACCAGACGAAGATGGCGCTAGGCCCAATCGCTGCTTGGATCGCTGTGGCAATGGTAAACCAATTGGCGTGACCGGTGAGGCCAAAGCCCGATGTTTCGACGGCACTCAGGCTTCGGGGTAGGCGCATGAGCGATCGGCTATTGAGATTTCCTCCTGGGGAAGGCTCAGCTAGTTCTGAGTGGTAGCCGTTTTCCGGCTGGTGTCGGATGTTTTTCGCCATCACTTTTATCTATTATTTTGGGGATTTTGCTCTCGCCACCGTGATGTTCAGCTTTATAGCTTTTAACTTTTTCCGTTAAGCATTTTTGCGAGTCTTAAATTTTGGCAAAGCTGCCTTTCCCAGTCAACCATGAAAATCTATCTCAATCCATCTTCAATATTACATTTTATTTCTGACTTCTGACTTTTGCTAATTTCGCGTTCTTTTAGCTATGCCGTTGAGGCTTCGGCAAAGTCGTTGGGTGTTTAAGGCCTTCAGGCATTACATAGAAATTGGGCAGGACTTAAGCAACTGCCACAGCTCCGGGTACCAGCACCATAAAATTAGACAATAAACATCAGAACATCGGAATTTTTTAGTTGCTCAATTAAATAATTTGATAGCAGCCCGTGTTTAATTTGATATATTATTTGACCTGTTTTATCCGCTCAATTTTTGAGCGCCTAACCCACACAATTTAAGCGCAAGCAATATGATTTATTTGAAGGTTAGCTTGACGGCACTGCCAATATTCTCTCCCGGTTACTTACTTGATTTCCCTAGGAAATGGCTCAATTTTCCAACGAATAGCACACACATGAGTGTACGTTATTCGTGCTGGATTGAATTTGGTTGTTAGTCGCGACTGTCCACTTGTCAGTGCCCCGGAGTGCTTAAAGTGATGGGTGAGGGGGCGATCGCGCCCTCACCATGTGCCCATTGCGTAACTCCTGTAGTTAATTAGTAGAGTGGGCCTCGGCGCACCTTACTACTACAGATAGTGTCAAAATAGAAGGAATGCAGCGTAAGTCTTGTTCTTCCCTCTTGCTTCTTCGTTCTGACTTCAAAACTTACGCAAAAAATGAATGGTTCAATCCGCTATTGGTACAAACTCTTTGGGACGAAGCGCACCCTACAGATAGAGTTTGTGCGTGCAGGAGTGTTCCCTCTTCCTTCTTACTTCTCCATAAAAAACCCCGGTTTCTTCAAAAAACCGGGGTTTTTCCTACCAACTAAGAGAGGAGTCAAAACTTCACAGGTAGCGGTTGCCGGAATTCTGCATTTCTCGCACAACCCTCTAAACCAAACTACGGGCAAATTCTAGTTGCAGCTTCTTTAAAGCTGTCTCATTTCCTCTTCAAGCACCCGAACCAAATCTTGATTGCCACTGGATCTCGCTACTTCTATGCGGTGCATCAGTTGCTTGTGAATATTAGCGCGGTGGGTTTCTGCTACTTTTTTTACGTTTTGACGATTTGTGTTCATGGTGGACGTTCCTTATATTAAATTTGGTGTACCTGCTACTTCTCTAATATAGCGCTAAATTCCAAAAAGTATCTAAATTTACAAAAAATTTACAGTTGTTGACCGATCGACCAAACTCCTGTATAAGATTGGCCATAAGTCAATAGCGATATCTTGACAATCAGAAGTCATTAGTCATTAGTCAGTAGTCATTAGTCATTAGGCCGATGCCCGATGCCCGATGCCCGATGCCCGATGCCCGATGCCCGATGCCCGATGCCCAACATTTACATTTAGTCAAGCGGTGCGCGGTACGCACCCTACATTTACTCAAAACTCAAAACTTGCTTCAGCGCCTCTACCAACTGCTGAAGGTGTGCGAGCTCGTGAGTTGCCATCAGCGAAATCCGAATTCGACTCACGCTTACAGTCGGAGGCCGAATCGCCGGAGCAAAAATACCCATCTCCTTGAGTTTGCTGCCTACTGTTAAAGCTGCCGCTGCATCTTTTAACGGAAGACTGAAAATTGGGGAGAGGCAATTGCTAATTGGTAATTGGTGATTGGTAATCGCGCAATATTTGAAAGTTTCGATATTTTGTCGCAACCGAACTCGGCGTTCTGGTTCTTGCTGTACAATCCTCACAGCTTCCAAAGCAGCCGCCGCGTCAGCAGGCGTCAATGCCGTAGTATAAATCCAACTCGCAGCTCGATTACGCAGAAAATCAATTAAAGCAGCAGAGCCCGCAACGTAACCACCTAAACTTCCCAAAGCTTTGCTGAGTGTCCCCACTTGAATCAGCGGTGTTCCCGTACACCCGAAATGTTCTGCACAACCGGCACCGCTAGCACCGAAAACTCCTGTAGCGTGAGCTTCATCTACTAATACCATGCAGTTAAAGGTTTCGGCCACAGCCAACAACTGCGGCAGCGGACACAAGTCCCCATCCATGCTAAAGACGCTATCGGTAATAATTAAACACTTGCGGTATCTCGCGCGATTTTGCTCTAGCTTGGCCGTTAAATCCTCAAGATTGCAGTGACTGTACTCTAGGGCAGTTGCACCGCTGAGTGCGGCTCCGTTTTTCAGGCTCGAATGGTTGTACTTGTCAGATAATATCAAATCGCGCTTGCCGACAACGGATGCGATCGCCCCTAGATTAGCCAAATATCCCGAACTGAATACTAAAGCATCTTCAGTTTGTTTTAAATTAGCAATAGCTTGTTCTAGCTGTCGGTGCAAATCGCGGTGTCCGCTGACCAACCTCGAACCCGTCGCACCCGTACCAAATTCCTTAGTTGCAGCCATAGCAGCTTGAATTAACCTGTCATCGCCGGCAAGTCCCAGATAATCGTTGCTGGCAAAATTAATCAGCCGACGGCCTGCTAATTTTACCACCGACCCAGGGGAACTTTCGATCGATTGTGGCGATCGATACCAATCGGCACGGCGAATAGTGTCGAGAGACTTCTCTATCCAAGCGTAAGGGTCTGCGTTCATATTGGAAAGCGATCGGGTAATAAGTTATATTGTCTTATAATCAGTCCCTGCCTATCACAGAAGCATATGCCACTCACTAAAAAATACAGATTAGTCACCCGCAGCGATTTTGACGGTCTTGTCTGTGCCGTTTTGCTCAAAGAACTCGATATGATCGACGAGATTAAATTCGTGCATCCTAAAGATATGCAGGATGGGAAAATCGAAATAACAAATAACGATATTAGCACCAATTTACCCTATGTTGAGGGAGTTCATCTAGCTTTCGATCACCATTTCAGCGAAACTCTTAGACACGAGAAAATCAAAATTAACCACATCATCGATCCCTATGCAGCTTCGGCAGCTAGGGTACTGTACAAATATTATGGAGGCCAAGCAAAGTTTCCTGATATTTCCGAGGCGATGATGGCGGCAGTTGACAAATCAGATTCCGCTCAATTTGCCAAAGAAGAGGTTCTGCACCCGCAAGAATGGGTGCTGTTAAACTTCATAATGGACGCCCGAACGGGGTTGGGAAGGTTTAAAGAATTTACCGTTTCCAATTATCAGTTAATGATGCAGTTAATCGATTACTGCAAATATCATACCATCGAGGAAATATTGCAGCTTCCTGATGTAAAAGAAAGAGTAGACCTCTACTTCGAGCAAGAAGAAAGATTTAAAGAGCAAATACAGCGATGCGCCAAAGTTTATAATAATTTAGTTGTTTTGGATTTGCGTAACGAAGAGGTAATCTATGCAGGGAATCGTTTTGTAATATACGCTTTGTTCCCTGAGTGCAATGTATCGATTCACGTACTTTGGGGACTGAAACAACAAAATACTGTTTTCGCAGTTGGCAAGTCAATCTTTAACAAAACTTCAAAAACTAATATTGGGGAGTTAATGTTAAGATATGGCGGCGGTGGGCACCAGAATGCCGGAACTTGTCAGATTGAAAACGATAAAGCTAGTCAAGTTTTGAAAGAGTTAATTGCCCAGATAGAGCAAAATGGTTAAATTGGCTTTATCTTTTTTGCAGTCAGGACTTGAGTCTTTGATTATTTATTTTAATTTTCAGCACTAAAGTCCTTACTACAAATGGGGATTTTTAGGACTGAAGTCCTTACTGCAAACGGGAGTTTAGTCCTCAAGGTTTTGAGCTGGCGGGTTCTGAACATTGAGGTTTTCTGAACTGTTGCCTTTGACTGGTGGCAAATGGTCTACCAAACCCATATCAAAAGCGATATCCGGCAACTCATCAGCGTTATATTTTCCTGGCTCAAACAAGCGCCCAGGAGTAAAACAAGGCTGTTTCAATCGTACCACTTCCCCCGGTGAAAACATTCCCCTAAACATTTTGCGTTCGAGTCCCATAATTTCCGATCCTAAAACAACTTTCGCATTAATCTTAACAATTTTTGAGCGGCAGCTTCCCAATTAAATAAATCCGCCGTCTCTCTAGCTTTTTGACCTACCCGAAAACGCATCGGGTCTTCAACAATTTTTCGTAACTGTTCGCGAACAGACTGAACATTTGGCTCTGCCCAATGAGGAGCATTTCGGATTTTTAGATACTCAGTATCGTAACACTTTCCCACGGGAATTAGATCGTAAGCAATGGGATAGCAGTTATCAGCATTGGCGTACTCAGTCGGGCCACCGTACATAGTCATAGCAACGGGCAAACCTGCTGCAAAGGCATCCAAAATTTTAATTGCAAAACCCTCCCCGCGAAACGGAGCTAAAAAAGCATCGGCTGACAAGTATAAATCAGCTAGTTCTGCTTTATTGTAAAATTTACGGATTATCATAATTTTTGCCTTTAACTTGCCGAGCTGCTTTTCGAGATTTACGAGATGTTCCACTATAACATCTGGATTATTGCCGCCATCTTTGATTATTAACTCTACGTTATAATCATCTTTAAACTCTTCCCAAAAAGCTTGAATTGCCAGATCCGTGCCAAATCTATAGAAATCAAAAGAATTGGTCATGTGCAGAATATACTTTACATCTTTTTGGGTTTTTTGCGGTCTGGGCAAATAGAGTTGCGAGATTAAAGGATTGAAACCTAGAGGCATGACTGATACGTTGGCCGCCGGACATCCAGCTTTTATTAAAACGTTTTTAGAATATTGGCTGACGGCTAGTTTGTGAGATAAAGTGTTAACAGCATTGTAAATCCAGTAATCATAATCATCATGGTTTGTGGCGAATTCGTAATTGATAGCAAAAAGTTCTAAGTTGAGATGTCCGTTGAGTTCTTTTAAAAAATAAGGTTTCCAATAATGAGACCATTTGATCTGAAATAAATCTGAGGGTGTGGTGTTCATCCACTTCGCTAGCAGGTCGTTTTCTTCTGCTGTGGAATGGTGGCTGAGATGAGAGGCTATTGTTGAAGGTTCGATCGAAATAGGAATTCCCATTTGGTGTAAAGTTTTAGCCAGGGATAGGGTAATGTCGGTGAAGGAATTAAAATGTTGAAAGGCAACGTTAAAGTGAACCATATTTATTGGTTATTAGTGCAGGGTGAGCGCATCTAATTTGGTATAAATTGTACTTGACAAATGACAGAATATGCACCCGCCAGAGGCAGGGCGGTGGTGGAGACCGGCTCGGCCACCAACAAGCAGTTAAACTGGGAATGGACTCCCGGCAGGTATCCCTCACTGAGGCAGATGGAAAAAGGCTGCCGTGAAATCTATCGGCAACTGAACATTGTTGAACGTGCTATCAACCGACTCAAGCAATGAAGTCGGAGCGCTATTCGATATGAGAAGCTGCCTGCCAATTATACAGCCACGATCGCGATCGCCTGCATTCTGTTGTGGTTATAGTTTGAAAACACGCCCTAGGCAAGAACATCTGATGGAGATAAATCAGCTAGGTGGAACCCCAGCGAGCGTGCTTAGCTGGCTATCCGCATCACACTCAATTTTCATTCCTTAGTTTACGAGCGGCGCTTGAAAGATGCTGTCAAATGTTTAAAAAATTTCCCTCACCATTCTACCTTAATTAAGATGCGATTCCCCTGTAATATCTCTGAGTATTTTTTTTATTCTTTATCTTCTGGGAGTCTTCAAATTGGCAAAATATTCTAAAAAACTGGCATTTAATATATTCACAGAAGCCAATGAATCTGTTTGTTTTGGTTGGTGATTTAAAGTTTGAGTAAAACCTTTTGCCATTGATAGCACCCATAAACTTACAATAACTACATTGAAATTTATTCGGATTTAACTGTAGGATATTTTGGGTTCAAATTAAGATGCGTTTACCCTGGAGCGTAAAGCCAGGATTAGGCAGCCGTTAAATCTGTCTGCCTATCCTACTTGACTTTTGTGACATTATCGTCATTTTTCACCAATTGGAAGACCCTGGTAAGGAAGATTTGGAGGCTCTGCCTCCAAATTGTTTTCTCCTTTTAATCGAGGATGTGCCTCCTCCAAATGTCTTCCCAGGCAGAGCCTGGGGACGATTGGAATAGTCATTGGTTATGCGTTAATTGCTACTAACTAATAACTAATAACTAATTAGCTCTTTTTTACAGCTTCTGGAACACTGCGAACATCGGCAGATACATCGACAGCAAAATCGAACCTACGATACCACCGACGACCACAATCATCAGAGGTTCTAGCATACTGGTAAGTCCTTTTACCGCTTCTTCAACTTCCGTTTCGTAGAAAGCGCCAACTTTCATCAGCATCTTGTCAAGTTCCCCTGTCTCCTCGCCAATTGCCATCATTTGGATAGCCAAAGACGGAAAAACAGCTTGTTCTTGCAAAGCAATACTGATCATGCCACCGCTTTGAATTTCCTGTCTCGCATATTCGATCGCATTAGATATTGCCTGATTCCCAGCCACATCTCGCACAATTTCCAAAGAATTGAGAATCGGCACGCCCGATCGCGTCAGCGACCCAAATATCACGCAAAAGCGAGCCACCGCAGATTTTTCGATCAAATCTCCAAAAATCGGCATTTTCATCGCAATTCTATCAATTTGTAGGCGACCTATGGGAGTTTTGTAGTACATATCGAAGGCAATTTTTAGCGCTATAATCACCCCAATAACTGTTATCTGTTGGATGGGAGGCCAAGCCGTACAAAATGCACTAATTGCCAACATAAACAACGTAAATGCTGGCAAATCTGCACCAATATCCTTAAAAATTTTGGCGAAAGTTGGCAGCAAGAATATAGTCATTGCGAAAAAAATCACGATCGCGATAGAAAACACCGTCTTCGGATAAGACATAGCCGAATTAATTTCAGCCTCCGTCTTGTGATTTTTTTCCATCATCACCGCCAGACGGTCTAGGGTTTCATCTAGCACCCCCCCGACTTCTCCGGCCGCCACCATACTGATAAACAGTTGGTCAAAAACATCAGGAAACTTAGCCATCGCCTCGGCCAAGTTTATCCCCTCCTGCACGTCAGCATTCATGCTCCTGAGCGCTCGCTTCAGCTTAGCATTAGAACACTGCTCGTGCAGCACAGAAAGGCATCTCACGATCGCCACCCCTGCATTAAACATAGCCGCAAACTGACGAGCAAAAATAGCCATATCCTTAACAGTAAGACTGGTAAGGTTATATTCAATTTGCTCCTGAATCTTACTGAAATCAAAGCCACCTTTCGGTTTTTGGCGGATAACGTTGGTAGCCACAGCTCACCTCTGAAAATTTATTAAAACTTAGTTGTCAGTTGTCAGTTGTCAGTTGTCAGTTGTTAGTTGTTACCCATAATTAATAACAACGGTCAACGGCCAACTGACTAATGACCAATGACTAATAACTAATGACTAATGACTGCTGACGGAATTAATGAGCTTTTACCGTGCCGCCACCCACAGGTGCCGGGCCGATCAAGCGTTCGAGTTCGTCAGCCTTAGAAGCCTTGGCCATTGCCGATTCCCAAGTGACTTTACCGCTCTTGTAAAGTTCAGCGAGGGCCATTTCCATCGTCCTCATACCCAATTTTGCCCCCATTTGGATTTGGGAGTAAATCATGGGAGTTTTGCCCTCCCGGATCAAGTTAGACATAGCAGGAGTATTCACCATGATTTCCATAGCACAGCAACGGCCGCCGCCAATTTTTATTACCAAATTTTGGCTGGCTATTCCCACCAAAGAGTTAGACACCTGGGCGCGAACCTGGGGTTGTTGAATGGGCGGGAACACGTCCAAAATCCGATCGATCGTTGCAGCCGCCGAATTAGTGTGCAGCGTTCCCATCACCATGTGACCCGTTTCTGCCGCCGAAATTGCCAGACCGATCGTTTCCAAGTCCCGCATTTCCCCCACGAGAATTACATCAGGATCTTCGCGCAAAGCAGCTTTCAGCGCATTAGCAAAGCTCTTTGTATCTTCACCCTTTTGGCGCTGGTGAAACAAACTCTTGACATTGGGAAACACGTATTCGATCGGGTCTTCAACGGTTAGAATGTGTTCTGCCCGCGTCCGGTTGACCAGATCCAACAAAGCCGCCATCGTAGTAGTTTTCCCGGAACCCGTTTGTCCCGTCACCAACAGCATACCCCTGGGTCTTTCCGTCATATCCCGCAAAACCTGCGGCACGCCTAAAGCATCGGCGTTAGGAATCTTAGAAGCCAGAGCCCGCATACAAGCAGCCCAAGCACCCCGCTCCCGGTAGACATTGACGCGGAACCGAGCCAATCCCCGAACGCCGTAAGCGCAGTCGAGTTCCCACTCCATTTCCAACTGCTTGCGCTGCATATTGTTGAGCATTTGGAAAATCAGGATCTGCACTTCCTCAGCAGACAGAATGTCGCCGTATTGAGTCTGAGGAGTTAGTTTACCGCTGACTCGGAAGAATATAGGCGCGCCCGCTTGGATGTGTATGTCCGAACCCCCTTGCTCTACCAGGGACTCCAGTACGTCTTCAATCATCAGACCCATAGATACCTCTCCTCGATCGAATTGATAGTTATTGACCAATCTAGCTCAGTTAACAGTCAACAGTTAACTGTTGAATCAATCCAAAAAGCGTGGCGTCAAGCAGTAGGGACAATCCAGCATCTCCGGCTTCAATTCCGCCTGACAAGTTTTGCAGGTAAGTCCCTGCTTGCGTTTGGCTTTCATTTCAGCCTCCAGGCCAGAGTCTGTAAACGTCACCCGCTCGACTTCTTCAAAAGTAGTCGCGCCTTCCCGCACCAATTGCAAGCTGTAAGCCAACAACGTTTTCATCCCTTCTTCTACTGCTGCTTCCTTAATTTGCTCTGTGGGAGCTCCTTGAGTGATCAGAGTTTGAAGCCGCTCAGTATTTTTCAGGAACTCGTAAACCCCTACCCGCCCTTTGTAGCCTAGGCCGCCGCACTTCCGACAAAGTTGCTCGTTGTCTGCGAGTTCCTTCCTTTCCTCCACGGGTATAGTGTGGGCTTTGTAAACAGTGAGATCAATTTCTTGAGAAGCCGACAGACCGTACTTGCCGAGTTCTGCGGCAGTAGGCTGGTAAGGAATGCAGCATTTGTCGCAAACCCGCCGCATCAGACGCTGAGCCAACACGCCCAACAGAGCGGCCGAAACCATGAAGGGTTCTACGCCCATTTCGGCCAAACGCGCGACTGCCCCAGCCGCGTCGTTCGTGTGCAGCGTCGTCAGCACCAAGTGTCCCGTCAAAGCAGCTTCCAGAGCCGTTTTTGCCGTTTCCTTGTCCCGCGTTTCCCCCACCAGCATCACGTCAGGGTCTTGCCGCAAAAATGCCCGCAGAATGTTGGAAAAAGTCAAGTCTTTTTCCCGAATTACTTGACATTGGGTAATTCCTGGCAAAGCATATTCGATCGGGTCTTCGGCCGTACTGATATTAACCCCCGGATCGTTCCGTTCCGCCAGAATCGAGTACAGAGTAGTTGACTTGCCCGAACCCGTCGGCCCGGTAACCAAAATCAGTCCGAACGGACGGCTAGCACTTTCTCGCACTAAAGCCAGAGTTTCTTCGTCGGAGATTAACAAACCCAAACCCAACTGAGTGCTGGAACTGTCCAAAATCCGCAGCACGATTTTTTCGCCGTACCGGGAAGGCAAGCTGTTCACCCGGAAATCCACCGTGCGTCCCTCAAACACCCGGCGGATGCGCCCGTCTTGAGCTTGTCGGCGTTCGGCAATATCCAGGTTGGCAATAATCTTGAAACGAGCCGTAATCGATGCGACTACCTGCTTGGGAAACCGGAAATACTCTTGCAGCACCCCGTCTTTCCGCATCCGAATCCGCATGAACTCTTCTTGAGGTTCTACGTGGATGTCAGACACCTTTTCCGACAAAGCTTTAGCCAAAATGATATTGACGGCCTTAATTACGGGAGCGGCCTCAGCATCGTCCAAGGTGTTAGCGAGGTCTTCTTGGTCGCTACTCTCCTCTTCTAGCGAGAGCTCGCCAAAATCTCCCTCCCCTAAATCCATCTTTCTCTGCTTTTCGACTTCAGCTTTTTTAGCTTCCCTCTTAACTTGTTCGTCTTGATAGGTAGAAGTTATGTCCTGATAGTCGTCTGGCGTAATCACCCGTCGCTGCAAAGCCAAGCCATGAGGCTGTAAAATCCGCCGCAAATCTTCTATGGCGTTGAGGTTGTCGGGATCTACCATTGCCACTAAAACCGCCGCTGGCTCAGTTTCAGTCTTCGCTACGGGTAAAAACCGACCTTGGTGACAAATGTCGATCGAAATCTTCAATGCGTCGAGCATAACTCCGAGTTGCTCGTTAGACATTTCGCTCATCTCCGGGTCAAATGCTTCAACGCCGTAGACTATCTTCCGTTCAAACATCTGCTGCTTCTTGTAAAGTCGCAGCAATTCTGGGGGTAACGGCTGCCCGGTAAGTGCTTCTAATACCTCGGTCAAACGCTTGCCTGACTTCTGGCTTTCAATTTGAGCTTGCTTCACTTGCTCGCCGTTGACGTAACCCGACAGAATCATCTTGGTGAGAGCCGGAGTAAAAGCGCTTAGAGCAACTATCGATGTGGATCGAGGCGCGGATGTGCTAGTCATAAAAAACACTCAATAGGTGGGAAACTCAGTCACAAAGAGTGCTGAGAGGAAAACCAACGCGGGGTTTTAACCCCCGTATTCTTTGCTTATGGATCAGCTATAGGGGTTCTCAAGCGTTGTGAGGTATGGGGGCTTTGTCCTATGCCCACGGAGGCCACGGAGGCCACGGAGCCCACGGAGCCCACGGAGCCCTATGAGCACCTCATGTTACTGAGAAAGGCTATATGATTTTCTTGCTCAATCCCTATCTCTACAGTGTAAGCTCGCACTCCCCTCTAAGCTTCGTCCACAAATTGACGAGATGTTGGAGGGATTTGCGGGTGCTTGCAATCAAATCTTGTTCGTTGAGTGCTAAGTTGCTTACTTACCTGATTAACTTGCGGGATACTCTCGTTATAGCGTCAGGGCACATCACTTGGAGGTTCCCCGTACCGGGAGAGAAAAGCGGGGCGGGGTGTGTCCCCCTCCCAGGCTAATTCTATTTTCCCAAATTGTTTGCTCAAATTACAGCGCCCGTGGTGGCGCGGTTAGCTGTACTAAATTAAAGATGAGCTCTGTTCTGTGATGATAGCTTTTACGAAAGCCTCGATCGCCCTTTTGAAATATATTTTGATTAATTATCTGCGATCGGTCACTGCCCGATCGTCGGCTGCATGAGCCCCCAGGGCAAATTTTGAGCAACTCTAGTTTTGGGTCAGTAAATATTACTTTGATTCTATCATGGTGTCCGAACCTTTGTGACCTAAGCTTGACGGTTCAAAAATCTTGGCAAGAGGCAAATTAGATATCAATCGTATTTACAGATGAACACCTCCGCCAGACCAGCTAATGTCTATCATTTGACTGGCAAAAATTCGAGACTTCAAGCGACTTTGGGGGTATTGAATCAGAGAAACCACAGATCCCATTCACATCAAGATTAACAACCTAGTATCTGAGTTACACAAGCACACAGCTAACTACTTAGTCACTCCATACAAATTGCTCTTTCTCCTGACTTGGGAAACTCAGCAAATGCTAAAAAATGCCTGTGTAAGCTTGCGACTAAAACAGCCTGACCGATTATAAATTTAAGTCACTATGGTTTTAAGTAAACCTTGAAACATCTAGCCTCCTAATTGGGAAATATTGTAGTAGACTTAACCGCAAAATATACTTATAAAAATTGTTGTAAATGCGATCGCGTTAATTAAAAATCAGGAACCAACAAACCTTGGGTTGACCCCATTGCTACCATATTATACGTAAATATCTAAACGGGTCATTGAATATTTTATGGAAAGGTTTGAGGAATGTCTCCAGATCTGGCGAGATTTCCTCTTTTTACATGGTGCCATACACAGTAAATTCGAGTCCTCTAGATTTACCGGGTTAACTGTATCTGCTAGAATTGATAGGGTTCTGTCGCGCAGCTTTTATGATTGACGAGGAAAAACAGCAAGATCAAGATCCTAACTCAACAGGGGAAACCACCCCAGAGGGTTCGCCAATGGCAAGCGAAAATCCGGCGGCATCAGGAAACTCGAATGAATCGGCGGATTGGGAGCTCGAACTTGCTCGAGCTTATCAAAGTGCTCAGGGCGATCGCACCCCAGCAAACGCATCGGGGCCTACCGTCACCGGCAGTTCAACCAACAGTCCGACTGCAGACGCGGCGGAGCCTTGGAAGAAGGAACTGGCCCAGGCCAACGATGAAAAAGAGGCTTTAAAAACTCAGTTGCAAGCCACATCCGCTCAACTAGAAGAACTGAAAAATCAAAATCTCCGCCTAGCAGCAGATTTTGAGAACTTCCGCAGGCGTACCCAAAAGGAAAAAGAAGAGCTAGATTTACAGGCAAGGTGTCTGACGATTAAACCCCTGTTGCCGGTAATTGACAATTTCGAGCGCGCTCGATCGCACATCAAGCCGCAAACCGATGGCGAAATGAACATTCACAAAAGCTACCAAAGCGTTTACAAGCAAATGGTAGACGGCCTCAAGCAAATCGGGGTTTCTCCGATGCGCCCCGAAGGTGAACAGTTTGACCCCAACCTCCACGAAGCTCTGCTGAGCGAGCCAACTGACGAACACGAGGAAGGAACAATTATCCAAGAACTAGAACGCGGCTACATTCTGGGCGATCGCGTCTTGCGACACGCCAAAGTGAAAGTTGCAGCGGCTGGGCTATCTGTGGTAGCCTCAGATGAAAATCCCGATAGTTCGGAAGGTTAAGCGGGATACAAGCTACTGCATTCCTCAAAGTCACTTACCCCCGAATAGAATTCGGGGGTTCCCAGGTGGCAGACTAACCAACTTCTTACATTAAAGATGACTAAAAGCAGGTCAGCGCTTTATCCAAAAATTGTGAAAAATGTTTTTACCCGTCTTTGATATTGCCTGATTGACCTCAAGTTTATTTCCTACAAATCAGGTCGGGTGATGCTTGTTTGAACAAGCTGAGTCGTTTTTCTTCCCCCAACCTGTAGTTGGAGGTTTCCAAACATCCCACAAAGTTTTATGAGGCGCTATGGGAAAAATTATTGGAATTGACTTAGGCACAACTAACAGTTGCGTAGCTGTGTTAGAGGGCGGTAAACCCGTCGTGATCGCCAATTCCGAGGGCGGCCGCACAACTCCGAGTATAGTAGGATTCGGCAAGGCGGGCGATCGCTTAGTAGGTCAACTAGCCAAGCGGCAAGCTGTAACTAATGCTGTAAATACTGTCTACAGTATCAAACGATTTATCGGACGGCGGTGGGACGACACGGAAGAAGAACGAGCGCGGACTCCCTATACCTGCATAAAAGGCAAAGACGATACCGTTAACGTCCAAATTCGGAACAAGGTTCACACTCCGCAAGAAATCTCGGCAATGGTACTCCAAAAGCTCAAGCAAGATGCTGAAGCTTATTTGGGACAAACTGTTACTCAAGCCGTGATTACAGTACCCGCCTACTTCACAGACGCCCAACGGCAAGCTACTAAAGACGCCGGTACGATCGCCGGCCTAGAAGTCCTGCGGATCGTCAACGAACCGACAGCGGCAGCCCTTTCCTACGGGCTGGACAAGCAAAATATAGAACAGAAAATCTTGGTCTTTGACCTAGGCGGCGGTACTTTCGACGTTTCGATCCTGCAACTAGGAGACGGAATTTTTGAAGTCAACGCTACCTCCGGTAACAACCATCTCGGAGGAGATGACTTTGACGACTGCATAGTCCAGTGGCTGGTAGAAGCTTTCCGCACTCAAGAAGGCAGTGACCTCTCACAAGACAAAATGGCCTTGCAGCGCCTCCGAGAAGCTGCCGAAAAAGCAAAAATCGAACTATCCAACCGCGAATCCACCTCAATCAATTTGCCCTTCATCTCCTCTGACGAGAAAGGGCCGAAGCATTTGGAAATGGAACTCTCCAAAGCTCAGTTTGAAAAACTGGTGGCTCATTTGGTGCAAGCGACGATCGATCCGGTGACTCAAGCCCTCAAAGACGCAAGTTTGACCCCCAAAGACATAGACAGAATTATTTTAGTGGGAGGCTCAACCCGGATTCCAGCAGTTCAAAAGGCAATTAGCAAGTATTTTGGGGGCGTTTCTCCCGATAAATCCGTCAATCCCGACGAAGCTGTAGCGGTAGGCGCGGCAATTCAAGCCGGGGTGTTGGGTGGTGAAGTCAAAGACTTGCTGCTGCTTGATGTGACGCCGCTCTCCCTGGGACTCGAAACGTTGGGCGGGGTGTTCACCAAAGTAATAGAGCGCAATACAACTATTCCCACCAGCCGATCGCAAATGTACAGCACGGCGGCAGACGGGCAAACCTCGGTAGAAATTCACGTACTCCAAGGCGAGCGGGCATTGGTTAAAGACAATAAAAGTCTCGGCAAATTCCTGCTCAAAGGCATTCCCCCAGCTCCCCGTGGCGTACCTCAAATCGAAGTTACCTTTGAAATCGATGCCAACGGGATTCTCAAAGTGGCTGCTGAAGACAAGGGAACCGGAAAAGAACAAAGCATCCAAATTTCCAATACAGGGGGATTGAGCGAAACCGAAGTCGAGCGGATGCGACAAGAAGCCGAACTTTACGCCGACGAGGACCTCAAGCGCGCTCTACTCGTCGAACTCAAAAATCAAGCTGACTCCCTCGTCTATAATTGTGGTGTAACTTTAAAAACCAACGCGCAACTGCTGAGTGACGAGCTCAAGGCCGAAGCGGAAACAGCCGCAGCAGCCTTGCGGGCAGCGATGACTAACCCCGACATCACAATCGAGGAACTCACCCCCGCAATCGAATCTTTCAAGCAACTGCTATACTCGCTGGGGACAGCAGTCTACGACCAAGCCCGCAGCGGGGTAGCCCCGTCAGGAGCTGTTGTTGAAAGCGAGATGATCTCAGAGGTAGAATCATCAGAACCAGAAGAGGTTAAAGCGGACGACGACAGCATTTTGCTGAAAGAAGAGCTGCAGGTGGCGCCCCAAGCTCCGCCGGCACCAAAGCCGGAACCAAAGCCGGCACCAAAGCCGGAACCAAAGCTGGAACCAAAGCTGGAATCCAAGCCGGAATCCAAGCCGGAGCGACAGTCAAAACGACAGTCAAATCCACAGTCAAATCCACAGTCAAGTCCACAGTCAAATCCACAGTCAAAACAAAAACAGAAGGTTCCCGAACCAGAAGTTGATGATATGAATCCTTTCCTTTAAAACTGAAAAGCTAAAAATTAAAAGTTAAAAATTAACACTGAGAATTTTTGATTTTTAATCTGTAATTTCAGGAAAGGTCGCCCGTTTTTTTTTCGTACACTTTTTGTTATTTACCTCCAGGCAAGCAGCTCTATGGCCGGTGATTACTATGAAATATTAGGCGTTTCTCGCAGCGCAGACAAAGAAGAAATTAAGCGTGCTTACCGCCGCCTAGCTCGCAAGTACCATCCAGATGTCAACAAAGAATCCGGTGCCGAGGAGCGGTTTAAAGAAATTAACCGCGCCTACGAGGTACTCTCAGAACCAGAAACCCGCGCCCGTTTCGATCGTTTCGGCGAAGCAGGCGTCAGCGGTGCAGGCGCACCTGGGTTCCAAGACTTTGGTGACAGCTTTGCCGATATTTTTGAAAGCTTCTTTCAGGGTTTTCAGGGAGGTGTCGGTCAACAACAGCAAGGTCGCAGGCGCAGCGGGCCGGTGCGCGGAGACGATTTGCGACTCGATTTGCGGCTGGACTTTCGCGAAGCAGTGTTTGGTGGGGAAAAAGAACTCCGCATCAAGCATCTAGAAACCTGCGAGACTTGCACGGGGACTGGCGCGAAACCGGGAACCAGACCCCAAACTTGCTCGACTTGTACCGGCAGCGGTCAAGTCCGACGCGCTACCCGCACTCCTTTCGGTAGCTTTACTCAAGTTTCAGTTTGCCCCACTTGCAACGGCACCGGGCAAGTGATTGAGGATAAGTGCGAAACTTGCGGCGGCCGAGGCCAGAAAGAAGTGATGAAAAAGCTGAAAATCACAATTCCGGCTGGGGTTGACAACGGTACTCGCTTGCGCGTTTCCAATGAAGGGGATGCCGGCAAACTGGGCGGGCCGCCTGGGGATCTTTACGTGTTCTTGGCGGTGAATGAAGACCCGCTATTTAAGCGCGACGGCACTAACGTTAGCTCGGAAGTTAAGATTAGTTATTTGCAAGCAATTTTAGGGTGCCGGTTGGAAGTGGAAACCGTAGACGGGCCGACGGAGTTGTTGATTCCTAGCGGAACTCAGGCGAATACTGTTCTGACTCTTGAGAAAAAAGGGGTGCCTCGGTTGGGAAATCCAGTCAGTCGCGGCGATCATTTGATTACGGTGTCTATTGACATTCCGACTAAGGTGACGGCTGAGGAACGGGAGTTGCTGATGCAGCTTGCTAAGCTGAAGGGCGATCGTACCGGTAAAGGCGGCTTGGAAGGGTTTCTGGGTAATTTGTTTCAGAAATAAGCAATTTTTGACACCACTTGGTGTCAAATTTTCCTGTTTGAGGATTCCCAGGCAATTTGTTTTAGTATCTGTCAAAAAATTGTGTGCAATTGCTCACAACAATCTCAGGTGGGACGCTTCCTGGGCATTGCGTTTCCGCAGCCCTCAAAAAAGTGAGCGCAATTGCGCTCACTTTTTTCAGAAAGAATAATAGTCGGTGTCCAATTGGACACAAAATTTTAGATTCTCCAGTTTCCACGCAACTTGTTTAAAAAACTACGGCTTTCAGGATTTGAGATTGCAAAAAGTATTATGAATTCAACATCGAAAATTGAAAATCCCAAATCCCCAGATGCCAAAATCGATCTGCGGGGTACTCCGTGTCCTCTGAATTTTGTCCGCACTAAACTGCGCTTGGAGCAAATGGCACCGGGAGCAGTTTTGGAAGTGTGGCTGGATGCTGGGGAGCCGATCGAACAAGTGCCCGATAGTCTCAAAATGGAAGGCTACCAGATTCTCGAAACGGAATTTGTCGCGGATGAGCCGGAGTCGGGCTATTTTTCAATGAAAGTGCAGCGCCCAGAAGACAAGGAAGCAGGATGAGCCTGAATTCGCCCTCGATCGTGGGTACTGTAATTGCTGTTCAGGCTAACTTCTACCAAGTGAGGTTAGATCCCGAAGTCTCCATTGACGGGAAAAATGCTCCCCTCGCGGATTCTCCGACTCTCCTGTGCACTCGCCGCACTCGACTCAAAAAAATTGGCCAACAGGTGATGGTGGGCGATCGCGTGGTGGTAGACGAACCGGACTGGACTGACCGCCGTGGTGCAATTTCTGAAGTCTTCCCCCGCCAAACAGAACTCAACCGCCCGCCTGTAGCTAATGCCGATCGCATTCTCCTTGTTTTTGCCCTTGCTGAACCAGACTTAGATCCCGCGTCATTAACTCGGTTTTTAGTCAAGGCCGAATCTACAGGTTTAGAGGTGAGTTTGTGCCTCAACAAATGCGATTTGGTCACGCCCCAGGAGTTGGAACAGTGGCGCGATCGGCTTTCAGGCTGGGGCTACGAACCCATGTTTATTAGCGTCCGCAGCGGTGCCGGAGTTCAGGAAGCTCCCGCTAAGGGTCAAAATGAAATTTTTGCCTCGGAACCGCATTTCAATGACTTAGCGGAGAAAATAGAGCCATCTCTGCTGAGTTATGAGGATAACCCCCAACTTCCAAATTCGGTCAATCCGTTACATCCGTTAAATCCCGTACATATGCCGTTGCCGAACTTGCTTCTAGACCACCTGCAAGGAAGAATAACGGTAATTTGTGGCCCTTCTGGGGTTGGCAAGTCCAGCTTAATCAACCAACTGATCCCGGCCCTGAATCTGCGAGTGAACGCTGTTTCCGGCAAACTCGGCCGCGGGCGCCACACGACTCGCCACGTCGAACTATTTGAACTCCCCGGCGGCGGACTTTTGGCCGATACTCCGGGCTTTAATCAGCCGGCTCTCGAATGCGATCCCTCAGAGTTAGCTGAATATTTCCCAGAAGCGCGCCAGAGGCTGGCTTTGGGTAGCTGCCAATTTAGTGATTGTTCGCACCGAGACGAGCCTAACTGTGTCGTGCGGGGCGGTTGGGAGCGCTATGAGTATTACTTGCAGTTTCTCGAAGAGGCGATCGTCCGCCAACAAGCTCTGCAAAACTCTAGTAGCGCCGAATCGAGTTTGAAGCAGCAAACCAAGTCGGATGGTACGCAGCATTACGAACCGAAGCTACAAACTAAAAAATATCGCCGCTCTTCCCGCCGCCTTCAACACCAATCGCTGCAAGATATGTGTCAAGATTTAGACGAGTTGTGAGGAAGTCGCCGCCCAGCGCGCGCCGACACTAGAAAACAGTACCAAGACTTACCCGGAAACCGGGTTTGCTCGACGAAAATACTTCGTTGTACCCCGATGCCCATTTCCCAAAATCGGCTTTCTTTAGTCGCGAGTGCGTAAGTCCTGAGTACATTAATAGCTAAAATTAAATGGCCTTAGATTTGTTAAAAAAAGTAGAACAGAAGCAAAAGTTAGCGGGTACTGCAGGAGCAAAAATATTGTGAATATTCAAGAACTGTTTCAAAAAGGCGGCCCCGCCATGTGGCCCCTGTTGCTGTTATCGATTTTATCTTTGAGTACAATTATCGAGCGCTTGTGGTTTTGGGCAAGCCTCCTGAGCAAAGAAAAGCAGATAGTTAACCGCATTCTGGAAGCGGCTCGCAGTGATTGGGGGGCGGCTAACGAGATGGCCAGACAAGCTAACCGACAGCCGATCGGGCGATTTCTTTCTGCACCCCTGCGGCTCTACAATCCCGAACCAGATTTATTTCGACTTGCACTCGAAGCTGCAGCCGATGAAGAGTTGGCTTCGATGCGCCGCGGTGACAAAATCTTAGAAGCTACGATCGCTCTAGCCCCTTTGTTGGGCTTGCTGGGAACAGTTCTGGGCTTGATTAACTCGCTCAGTTCCATCCGTCTGGGCGACATCGGCACGGCGGCAACAACTGGCGTAACTTTGGGGATTAGCGAGGCGCTGATCACGACTGCTACTGGGATGATAGTAGCAATTTTTAGCTTGGCCTTTTATAGGATATTTCAAGCTTTTTTGTTCAACCAGGCCAAAATATTTCGCAAAGCTGGAAATGAACTGGAATTGCTTTACAGGCAATACTGGCCTGCAGCTAATGCTAAGGGTCGAGCACCCGGTGCAGAATACAGCAATTCTTCTTTTGGTGCAGATGGTTTGAACAGGCGTTCTCTCAATTCTCAAGAATCGGGAGAACGGAATCGGGAGCCGAAATTGAA
This sequence comes from Microcoleus sp. D2_18a_B4, assembly GCF_036702475.1. Lineage (NCBI taxonomy): Bacteria > Bacillati > Cyanobacteriota > Cyanophyceae > Oscillatoriales > Microcoleaceae > Microcoleus > Microcoleus sp. D2_18a_B4. Next base: position 2,240 of record NZ_JAUBTL010000035.1, on the reverse strand, counting down.
AGGTTCCGATCCGGCTGAAGATTCACCTTCTAATAATTAGAATCAAGGAGAACTGATGAAGATTAATCTAGATACTCCTGCTGAAGAGGCTCGGATTGAACTGGTGCCTTTAATTGACGTGATCTTTTGCATTCTGACGTTTTTTCTCCTGGCGGCTTTGCAACTGACTCGGCAGCAAGCCATTAATGTGGATTTGCCTAAAGCGAAGACAGGACAAGTACAGATGCGAGAGATGCTGATTGTCAGCATTGACGATTTCGGTCAAACTTATATCGACCAATTGCCTGTTAATTACCAACAGCTCGATCGAGTTTTAAAGAGTTTCCAAAGCCAAAACCCTACGGGGTTGATGGTGCTGTACGCTCCTCAAAATGCGAGATATGCCAAAGTTGTCGAGGTTTTAGACAAATTGAGAGAGGTAGGGGGCGATAGAGTTGCCCTGGCAACTCTTCCTAGTTCGGCTCCCTCCCCATTGCCCAATACCTCGCTTCCCAATTCTGGCATTCCTGCGGCACCTGCGATCGGCAATTCCGGTCAACCCCTGCCGTCTCCTGTGCCTCCGGGGCAGCAACAGTTCAACCCCAATCAGTTTCAATCCCCTCTCCCCACTCCTGGGCAGCAGCAGTTCAATCCCAATCAGTTTCAATCCCCTCTCCCGGCTCCACAGCAGCCTAGTAACTTTGGGGCAAATCAGGGCATTCCTCCGGTTTCGCCTGCACCCGCTGCTCCCAATTTCAGACCCGGAATCGCCACTCCACCGCAGGATGGCGGGCCCTCGAATTAGTTAGGAAGAAGGTTCGGCAACGGATTGTGTAACGGATGTAACGGATGTAACGGATGTCAGTCCGATGTCCGTCGGAAGAAGGGAGAAGGAAGAAGGGAGCAATCCCCAGGACAAGAGATTCTTAGACATTTCTGTAATAAGTCCGACAATTGGTAGATACTGAGATAATTCACCTAACCAAACCCAATATGTCCCCATATGTACCACCAAGAATCGCTGTTCAACGACTTGGAGTATGTTCAAAAACCCTTGAAAGGTGGGAAAAAGAAGGGAAAATCAAAGCATACCGAACGCCGTCAGGACAGCGACGCTACGACTGTGACTCAGTTGTCAATATTCCATCTACTAAACCAACCATCCTCTACGCCAGAGTTAGCAGTCGAAGTCAAAAAGCCGACCTTCTCCGACAGACTGACTTTCTTCTGTCTCGCTACCCCGGATGTGAAATTATCCAAGACATCGGGAGCGGACTTAACTTCAAGCGCAAAGGTCTTATCGCCCTACTGGAACACGTTTACACAGGCGACATCGGAATGGTTGTCGTTGCCTCAAAAGATAGATTGTGTCGGTTCGGGTTCGATGTTATCTCATGGTTCGCAGAGCGGGGCGGGTGTAAGATTCTGGTTCTCAACAATAGTTCACTTAGTCCAGAAAGAGAAATGGTTGAAGATATACTCGCCATCATCCACGTCTTCAGTTGCCGATTGTACGGACTCAGAAAGTATAAAAAGCAAATCATTGAAGACTTTGACGTACCGAGTTTACCCAAAGGGGGAGACGAAGAAAGTCTGGATGTTGAGAATTCACGCCAATCGCAAAGTGTATAACAATGCAATCGCTTACCTGAATCAGCATCAAGGAAAGTTCACCTACTACACTGTAGACAAAAAGACTAATCAGCCAGTTTTGAAAACTTCCGGCAAGCAAGCATTTCGTAGTTTTTGCAAAACTCGCTTGTTACGAGATAATCCCGGAATGGTGTAAAGAGTTAGGAATAGCACACAGTTTGGATAACGCCCTTTTCGAGGCTTATACAGCTTGGAAGAAGACTGACAAGCAGCCCGCTCAATTAGGTAAAGGAAAAAAGGCAAAACCCAATCCTTTAGTCGGACTGAAGTTGGCTCGGTTCAGGTCAATCCGCTCCCAGAAACAAACAATTCAGTTCGACCCGGGTGATTACAAGAATGGTCATCTAATGGCTAATGCTAGCAAACACCTGGAAAAGCCCCTCTGGACTGGACAAGGTTATTGCTTAGTTAAGTACGACAAAGCCGTAGAAGTTACCTATAACAAGGGACGCTGGTTCGTGAATATGCCCGTAGAGATGGATATCCCGGAGCCGAGAAATGGTGGAAAAACCATCGCACTCGATCCAGGAGTGCGTTGTTTCTTGACCGGATTTGATGGCAATTATTTTAGTGAATTTGGGAAACATGACTTTGGGAAGATTGCTAGG